>JAPUIL010000645.1 GCA_027297085.1 Verrucomicrobiota bacterium
TCGCAACGAACTCGTAAGAGATAACGGGTCATTCGGCTTGGGGCGAGCTCGGTCGTTTTAGCGGAACGGTTGTCGCATTCGCGGCGTGTTTGTCGGATTCGATTCTGGGTAGCTTTTCGACACCGAGGCAAACGACTTTGCCGGTGTTGCTGTACGCTAAACGAACCGGAGGGGGCGCCCAGTTGAATTCTCTGTGTTTCATGTTTCATCTCCCGCCAAAAGGGACGAACTAGCACCCGTAACGGCAATAAAGGGGTTCGCCTTTAATTTGGTGGTAGTGCGGGAAGGTGGGACATGACAGTTTCCGAAGGCCGGTCTGCTTTGCCCCCCCGTACATACATTCGTACAAACAGACTGGCGACAATTGGAAGTGAAGGGGAGGGATTAAACCTCCGGAATGACTGAACTTCCATGGGAAAGACGGGAGAGGTCGTGATTAAAGGAAACAAGGAGTTACGGTAACTCCAGAACTTGAAAACCAGCAAGGGTTAGCGCCCATCGAGGATTCGAATCCCTCTCTCTCCGCCATAACATTCAGTAAGCTTCTTTTTTACTGCATGGATGTCCGTAGGTCCAAACTCTACCCTCGTTTCTACCCAAAACTCGATCGCTCAAACGCGCTGAACAGACCACGCAGAACCGGCTTCGTTCGTGGGTAGGGCAGCGACCTCGGCAACATTGCCTATCTACGCGCCTCCGTTGGTCGCGGAAATCAGTACGGAATTTCACTCGGCTATTGGATTTGCTCAAGAGGGGGCGATGCAGCACCGTGAGAGTCGACAATGATATTCATGTTTGTCCTCATCGCGAATGTCCTGACGATGGCCGGGGTGGGTGAGGCGCTTTGGCCAGAGGGTGGGAAGGAGGAATAAGAAGCCGTCGATTGAGCCGACATCGAGCAGGTAAAAAGAAACCCGCCGAAGCGGGTTTCTGCTGATAGCCTTCAAATGGCTCACGCGCTGAGACGACTCCCCGAGCGGGTCCGTCGGAGACTCAAGTCATTACAGCGCAATGCACGTCATGTCAGTTCGGATACCATGCCATTTAGCGAGAAGACGCCGTCCGACATGGTGATTTGGCCCTCCACTACAAGCGTCTGGTCACCCATCACGACGGCCTGTCGAGTTTCCCAATTTCCCTGGCTGCTAGCCCAGTAGACGCCATGTGCTTTGTACGAGGTAACATCGCCAGAATCCAGGTATCCGACACCAAGGTCTGTCATGGTTCCCCGCTCATTGCTACCGGAGAAGGTCATCGTGCCAGCGGCCGTGCCGCTTAATTCCCCCGACAACTTCGCCGTATAGGAGCCTTCGGCTATTTGCTGGTCACCGTTAATCTCGCACATGCGAATTGATGAGAACGTCCCTTTGTAGATTCCAAGTTCTTTTCCAACGGGCATAGGTTTTCTCCCTTATTCGTTGTCAATTTTTGCGTGAGTGAGCCGATTAGAAATTTCGGTCACTCTTTAGAGAATAGACGGAGATCGCGGCAACTTCTTCCGAGATTGCTTCTAACGTTGCGGCGTTTATTGCCGTCGAGATTCCTTACTAGCGTGGTTCTCGTTGTATGAAACCCGGACATCGTGAATAGCGAGGAGCGATTACATAGAAATGGCTGTCTCGGGACGTTGGTAGCCGCCTCATCGCCTCATCGCCGCAGCGCAGCACCAAAAGGAATTACGTCTGCAATCCTCTCGGAAGCTGCCTGTCAGATCGCATAAGGATCAACGCTGGGGGTGACTTCGGCTCTCGGCCACAACCGGTCATTCACGCCGACAATACCGTCGGATATGCTGCCAACCGGCTCAGCGGACGAAAATTGGTACTAATGTTTAATACTCTTTCTTCGAACCTTCGGATCCAAGGACAGCACGGCATGTATAAAAACTCTGGCAAGCAACACGACAAGATTATTCTTTGGGGCTCCCCCGCTTCTCTATGGACAGGCCGTACGCGTGCCTATCTCATAAAAAAGGGTATCGATTACCAGGAGATTTACCCTTCAAATCCGCGATTCATGGAGGAAATTGTCCCGCTTGTGGGATATTTCGCGATACCAGTTACGGAACTGGAGGACGGCACGCTCATCCAGGATGGCACGGATACGATGTTGCACTTCGAACAGCGTTTTCCGCAGCCGTCGATAATCCCGAGTGCGCCAGTACAAAAGACTATCGCGTGGTTGATTGAGTTTTTTGGATGCGATCTGTTTTTCATCCCGGCGATGCACTACCGATGGAACTTTCCTGAACAGCAAGCGTTTCTGGATACAGAATTTGCACGTACTATTTCTCCCTATAAAGATCGAAAACGGCAACAGGAGGCCATCGCCCCAATACGCGAATTTTTCAGCGGATTCCCCGCGGCGATGGGCATCAACGAGGAAACGATCCCGGCTATCGAAGGATCGCATATCGAATGTCTCGAAATCCTCAACGCGCACTTCCTACACCACCCCTATGTGCTCGGTGGGCATCCCAGCCTCGCCGACTTCGGTCTCATCGGTCCGCTTTATGCGCACCTAGGGCGCGATCCGGTTCCGGCCAATTTAATGAAAAACGTCGCCCCGCATGTTTATCGTTGGACCGAGCGAATGTTTGAAGCAGGTCTTAGAGACGGCGAATTCATCGAGTTGGCAACGGAGTTTCCGGCGGACGACGCGATACCAGAAACCTTGATTCCGTTTATCGAATACCTGTTCCGTGATTGTGGCCCGCAGGTCCAAGGTATGCTCGATACCTTCAACGCGTGGGCTAAAAGCGAACCGGAACGACCGGCCGGTAGCTTGGTACAGACTGATCCGGAGGCACCCGTCGGAGCCCATCCACAGCTGGGAGAATTCGATTTTGTGCTACGAGGCGTTCCGATCCATTCCCAAGCATTCAGCAATGTCGTCTACCATTTTCAACGCGTAGTTGACGTGATCGCGGAGCTAGATGACCCCGGCAAGGCCGATT
>JAPUIL010000646.1 GCA_027297085.1 Verrucomicrobiota bacterium
CAGTTTTCATGCTTACCCCGAAAACAGTGTGGAATATAATGAAGCAGCTACCTACTACCAACGGCACAAGGTAACAGCACCCAAATGGAACGGTGCTATTGGGTCCAAGCAGATTTCATGGCTCAAACGCGTTTTGGAGAATGCAACTAAGGAAGGGGAGAAGGTCGTGTTATACTGTCATTTCCCTGTGTTTCCGGAAAATGTTCACAATCTATGGAATGCCCCGGAAATAGTCGAATTACTTGAAGACTACTCCTGTGTAAAAGCTTATATTAATGGACACAACCACGCCGGTAACTACGATGTGAAAAAAGGGATTCACTATTTAACGCTGAAAGGGATGGTTGATACGGTGCACACCTCCTATGCAGTTATTCACGTGTATGAAGACCGCCTGGAAGTGAAGGGATTTGGACGCGAAGAAAATAGAACTTTAGAGATAAGAAAGTAAACCCTTGGACTGAAACTCGAGATGTAGAATCCAGGGCACAATTAACTTTCGAAACAATAGGGTAAATCCTACAAACCCGGTATAGGGTCATTGGGGAGAATCGGTTTTTCTTCCCAGATGACGGTATCTTCGTCGTAGGTCAGGACACGGGCTCTACTCCCCGGGGCGGGAACACGGTCCTCCTCTGGAATCCATTTGCGAAGCCTCTTTAGAGTGCTTCCGTATTTTCTGTCGCCCGCCAGGTTGTCCCATTCGTTGGGATCCGTCTTTACGTTGTATAACTCTTCTGCTCCATCCCGGTAAACAATATAGCGCCACTCCTCATTGCGGACGGAATGGTTACCCTGATTGTGGGTGGTGATGGCAGGCCACTCGCGCCTGGCTTGCGGATCTCTGAGTTGCGGAACGAGGCTGTGACCTTCCAGGCGATCGTTCGGCGGCATGTTGCAAAGCTCCAAAAGGGTGGGGTAAATGTCCAGCAGCTCGGCGGGACGATTAGTTTTTTTGCCTATGCCGACACCCGGACCCGTGAAGATGAGTGGTACCCGAGTGGACCGATCCCACAGGGTATTTTTTCCGGTAATGTCTTTTTCTCCAAGATGGTAACCGTGGTCTGACCAGAGCACTATGATCGTGTTCTCCGCGAATCCATTGCGTTCAAGCGCGTCGAGCACGCGGCCGACCTGGCTGTCGACGAAACTTACACAGGCCAAATAAGATCGGGTCAGGTTGCGCCACTGGTCTGTTTCACGAATGAATTTCAGTCGTGGCTCCGGCAAATACCAGTGGATGTACCAGGAAGAACGCGAAGTGTCGTTTCGATCGCCTGGTATCCAGGGTGGAAGGCGAACAGATTCTTCGGGATATAAATCGAACCACTTTTGCGTGGCGTAGTTCGGTACATGGGGCAGGAAAAAGCCAACCGATAGGAACCAGGGACCTTCGGGTTTACTGTCTAGTGTTTCCTCCGCCCAGCTTGCCACTTTCCAATCACCCTTGTCTTCATCTTGATGAGGAAATACACCCCAGTCCACCAGAGGGTGATTGCCGAAAGGAGTCGTAACCAGTTTCTCTGGCGGGCGAACTCCGACACTGGCTGGGGGGCCCAGGTGTTGAAACTCGTTGTCATCATCTTTGCGCCCGTAGCCGCCGTGGAAAATCTTACCAGTTGAATACGTGGTGTATCCTTGAGTCTCCAGATATTGAGGAAGTGTCACTACATATTTAAACTCGTCCACTTCACGAAACCAGGGAGCCAAGCCATAGACGCCGGTAGAGGATGGTCGAAGCCCGGTCATCAAACTGGTACGGGAAGGATTGCACAAAGGAGCCTGGCAATGCGCATTCAAAAACGTGGTTCCTCGTTCTGCCAGCCGTTCCATATTGGGAGTCTGTACCTGAGGGTGTCCACCGAGTGGGCTTACCCAATCATTGAGGTCATCAATGGCGATGAAAAGGATGTTGGGCTTTTCAGCTGCCAATGGCAGAACCAGGAATACTGATAGAAGAACAATACGAAGAAGTGAGATCATTATTTGAGCTAAGGTTATGAGAAACAGAAAGGCAAACCGGGATTAATCTATCCTATTGTTCCCCGGTCCTTCCAACCACTCCGGATCGTAAGGTGTTCGGGCCTTTACTCCGGCAAGATGAAACAAAACGTTCCGTAAAAGCTTCGAAAGTTTGGGGTCAGCGTCTAGAGCCCAGCCGAAACCGATTGCGCCGGCATGGAAGACTTTGCCGCCCTGAGGCCGCTTCCAGTAAATCATGTCCACCATCGTTGCTTTTTCCTGAATTTCGAATTGGGCAAAGTAGTTCAGGCTGCGGTGATTTTCGCGTTCGAGTTTGGCTATGGTTTCAATACCCGCTGGTTCTTCTGGGAAAACGCCACCGTCGGGAATCATTTGTTTCGACGGCACGAAGGAACTTAGGCGTATGTCACCTTCGTGGCCGCCTGCTTTGCGATATCCGGTTTGTGCACCGCCAAAAAACGCTCGATCCGAAAAATCAATCTGCTCGGGTGTCTGAAACAAAAAGTGATCGGGATTTTCCGCGGTGTAGTAGCCGTTTTTCCCCGTGCCCCACCAGCCGCTGCAATCCAACCCGACTACGGCCCACGACGGGTAACCGGCGTAGCGCATCAAACTGCCGCGTTTGCCGTCGAAACTATGATAAATTTCGCCGACGTTGGCCAGTTCCCTGCCACCTATGGTCGAGCCATATTTACGGCATTCCATCACACCTAGCTCGTCGTCAATGGTGATCCGCCAGAACATCGTGTTGCCTGACAGCACCGCCGTGTTGCCACCATTTTTTAAATAAAGATCCAGGCCTTCGTACATTTCGGCAGACCAGTATTCGTCATGGCCATTAATTATTAGCGTATTATATCCATCCAGCAGACCCGGCTCGCGATGCAGATCGAGGTTGGTGATCACATCAAAATCGTAACCCTGTTTTTCCAGCCAGACATGAGTAAATCGTTCCGCGCGCATGAGGTGAGAATAGTCGACTTGTGATGCGCCATATCGGATATCCGGGCCGGCGGATGGCCACGGCATGCGTAAACCTACCTGGTAAGCTGGCTGAC
>JAPUIL010000647.1 GCA_027297085.1 Verrucomicrobiota bacterium
CTCACTGATCGCCTCGGTCACGATCATTGCCGGCCTGCCGCGCCCGGTTTACCTGGTGTTACTCGCTTCTGCACTCGCGTATTTCGTGGCACCGGTAATTTTCTTTTTGAATCTCTACTATTGCCTGACCATCATTCGCAAGGACGACAAAGTATTTTATCCGTCGGCGTTTGCCACCTGGTTCGGCTGGCTAAGTTTTCTAGTTTTTACCGGAATGTCGCTCATATTGATCATGCAGCGACTATTTGGAATCTCCCTGTAAAATAGCTCAGGTGTTTCGCCTAAGGATACGAATGTAAATTGAATCGCAACTGGGTTCATTCCCTGCGGCTTGCTGCGTTGCTGATTCTAGCGATTATTGTGTCATTGTTTTCTCGAGATCATGTCGTTTTGCTCGGAACATTCGGTACATCGAGCCTCGAAGCGCGAGGTGTTGTTTGGGCTCTTGTGGCCACTGCCCTACTGGCTCGTTAGCCGTGATGCGCTGCTGCCACTTGCAGCAGTCGATTTTAGACGAGGGCTTACCCCGGGGTGGCAAACCAAGGGCAAAGATATTCACTTCAAAACGCCGTACCTGATTGAATCAGGACTACCAAATCAGCTGAGGAAGAACCCGGCGATGCACCCGTATCCGAAAAACAACCACGCAAACGAAACTGGACAGCCTATGCCATCGGAGCTGCTGCGCCGACAGTGATCTTTTCTATCTTCGCCATTTTCTATTATTTACGATCGGACACTTCCCCCTCGTCTCTCGGCTCTAACCCCTCGTTCTCCGAACTCGTAGAGTTCGATAAATCTATTGCCGTCCTGCCACTGGAATACATGTGCCCCGATCCCGATAACGCGTTTTTCGCTGATGGAGTTCAAGATGACATTCTGACCAACCTTTCGCGCATTGACGAACTGAGAATAATTTCACGAAGCTCGACGATTCAGTATCGAAATCCTGACAGAAACCTTAAACAAGCCGTGAAGGAGTTGGGCCTTCGCCGAGGGTAGCTCCTGCGTTCCAAAGAACTTCTAATTCCATACGGAATTAACAAACCGCGGAATTTTGCAGTTGGACAGAAAATTGAGCACCTTTTTCAGGTAAATTTTCCGCAAAGATGTATCCACCATGGGCCTGCATGACTTGCTTACAGATATTCAGACCCAATCCTGTACTGGTTTCTCCACCTGTGGGTTTAACGGAGGTCTTGGAAAAACTCCCAAACAATTTATCAAACTCATCTTCGGGAATTCCAGGCCCTTCGTCAGCGACGCGGAAAAAGACCCAATCCTGGTCACTTTCCAAAACAACAGAAATGGTGGTACCTGATTCGGAGAACTTGATGGCGTTGCTGAGTAGATTGTCCATTACCCGTCGGAATTGGCGCTTATCACAAAGCACCTTCTCGGGAACGTCTTTTTCAACAAACTCAATAGCGATGTCCTTCTTGTCCGCGGTTACCCGGTACAGGTTGACTGAAGTTTTCACCAGAGAATGCAAATCCACTTCATCAATTTCTACGTTCAGCTGGCCTGTTTCAATCAGGGCCACATCGAAGAGATCGTTTACCAAGGCGAGCATGGCTTCGGATGCTTCGAAAATGCTGGCTACCATTTCTGCCTGGGTCGAACTTAGGGCCCCAAACTTTCCCGATACAAGGAAACTGGACATCCCGTTGATAGTAATAAGAGGATTCTTCAGATCGTGGGATGCAATCCCCAGAAATTTGGATTTGTCAGTGTTGGCCTTGGTCAGGGCTTTGATAAATTCTTTGTGCTGCTCAAGCAGACTCCGCACCTTGAGGTGGGTTTCTATACGAGCCATGGCCTCTTTTATCCTGTACGGCTTGGTGATGTAATCCGAGGCGCCCTCGGAAAAAGCCTGCAAAATGGTATCTGAATCCGTTTTTTCCGTTACAAAGATAATGGCCACATTCTGACACTCGGGCATTTTCTTCAGGATTTGGCAGGTCTCCAAGCCGTCCATGCCATCCATCACGATATCGAGAAGTATGAGGTCGGGTTTAACGGATTCGATCATGGAGATACCTTCTTCTCCGCTGGCAGCTGAAAATACCTTGAATGCTTGGCGCTCAAGGACTTTTGATATCAACTTCCTGTCAAGCAGGCTATCGTCAATGACGAGAAGAACCTTGTTTGAAATATCAATGGATTCATCTGTGATCATTCGAGGAGTCGTTCGCGATTCATAATTGAATCTTCATGAATTGCAGAAAATTTGCGCTCCGGTAATTTCCAGTCAAACCTCACGCAGATTCGCCAAAAAAGGGTGAATTCACTGAATTTTACACTCCTTATACGAAAGTCCTGACCTGATCAAATCAGGCCATAAATGATCCTCAAACATTTTCAGCTGATCAGGTGCGATAGCGCCACCAAGGAGCTTTTTCACCGATGCAACCGGATATTCGCGCTTCATTACAACCCCCTCCTCGGCGGCTACGCCGCTAAAAAGCAATTTCCTATCAGTTATCAGTTGTGTTTCGATCGTGCCGCAAGGAGGATAACACGGATATTCAAGGGCGTGATCGACTTCAAATTCGTCCAATTTGCAATACAAAAGATGATGGTGCAGTGCCCATTGGTTTTGTAAATCCGATGGAGAAAACAACCGCTATGATAAAGATATCTGGCTTGCGTACTAAGGAAAACAATACGAAAAACAAAACTCGCAAACAAGAATTCAGCCATGATACATCCCTCCAATTCTCCCATCTGCGTGTCAAATTCTTGTCGGAAATTTGTTTACGAACTATGACCGAGGATAAAAGCCATCTCGTTGATGATATCATCACCGCTGTTCCTGGAGAATGGCGTTTCGATAAAAAAGTTGCCCAGTCTTTCGACACTCACGTCCGTAAGAGCGTGCCTTTCTATGATGAGATCCAACATCTGATAGTCGATATGAGTGAATTCTTCGTTCGAGACAATAGCAGCATTTTCGATATTGGTGCTTCTACTGGTGAAACGTTATACCACCTCGCCAACAAGCATCGCCAAAAAAAGAATATTCGCCTAGTAGGCATTGAACAGAGCATTAGAATGGTGGAGGAAGCCGGAACCAAACTTAAGGATTTCCCAAACATTCGCTTACTTCACCAGAATGTACAAGAATTTGCTCGGTTTGACCAGGCTGACTTGGTCCTGGCTCTTTATACTCTCCAGTTTCTTAACCTTGAGGACCGCTATGATCTGCTGGCAAAAATTTTTCGAGACCTCCGAGTGGGGGGTGCTTTTTTGCTTGTAGAAAAAGTGCATGCCGAATCTGCCCAAGCTGAGGACATGTGGAATGAACTGCATTGGGATTTCAAGAGTCGTTCTGGATTAAGTGACGAAATGATTCTTGCCAAATCGCGTTCTCTTCGCGGTGTACTCTCGCCTATGACCGTTACGGAGAACATCCGTATGCTGGAGTGGGCCGGATTCAAGAGGACGGACGTTTTTTTCAAATGGTTGAATTGGATCGGGATTGTTGCCATTAAGACGGAACCAGGAAACCCTCTTAATAGTGAGGATGAATCTCTTCCTGAAATGTCCAAGTAATACCTGTTATGCAACTGTCCGCAAAACTGAATGCTCTCTATCATTTGATACGCTTGAGCGGACATTACGGCCCTTTACTCCCTTTTACACGAACCGGCCGACTTAAGGTATATGATTATTCATTTCCGTTATATTGCAGGCCATCACAGCATTATCTGTGGCAGAACGCTGAAGGCCGCTGCCATGAACCAGCAACTTGCCAACATATGATAAAGCGTTTTCGGGATCAAAAAATCACATTTTTGGATATTGGTGCTTTCTATGGGTTTTTCTCCTCGCTGATCGGGACCATGAATCCCGAGAACCATGTTTACGCCTTTGAGCCAAATCCATTGAATTACCGGGCTCTTGAAAAGAATTGGAAGATGAACTGCCGCCATGGCGGGTGTTTCCCGATAGCTTTGTCGGATTCAGAGGGTACTATACCCTTCAAGGATAGATCCATGAAGGTTTCGGCATCAGAAACTACCATGCGTGTTCCTGCAATGCGTTATGACGAATGGCAAAAAGAGAATCCGATCAAACCGGACTTGATAAAACTCGATGTACATGGATCGGAGGGAATGGTATTGTTCGGCATGCAAGACCTTTTAATTGAAGGGGGATTTGATCTCTACTTTGAGGTGCATTCTGAGGAAATGTTGACGAAGTATTCGCTTAAGGAGATTATCACTTTACTCTATGATTGCGGATGGGAAATGTCCGAATTGCCGGATTTTCGCGACTCAGGTGCATCTGATCCGGTTCCCATCAATCCGGAACGACGCTCGATGCTTGAAGACCCTCTGAAATGGACGCAGAAGGAAATTGCCTGTGAGCGCATGTTTTTTTGCAGCAAATCGAGATGTAGTTGAAAAGCAAATACCATATATTTATTCTGACGAAAGTGTGGTAGCCTTAGATATGGGGATTTAAAGATGACAATGTTCAGTTTTCAGTTTCTTTAGATTTTTCGTGACGACCCAACCTTCCTCCGTTTTCTCAGCATGCTTTCCGCAAAAATCGCCCACTGCATTAGGAGTACATATTGCCATATATTATGCGGTTTTTTCTACAAATGACTGGAAAGTTGTAGATAGACCCTATACGAAAAGCCTTCCGGAAGGAAGGTTTTCGCTTTTT
>JAPUIL010000648.1 GCA_027297085.1 Verrucomicrobiota bacterium
TACTGGAGCGGCAGAACCCACGATTATCGCCACCCCCAGGACGATTGTTAGCGTCCAGGTGTGCCAACCATATCCGCCAGGAAGATTACTCAAGTATCTCAACATGAAATAATGCTACTTCTGATCCCGCAAAATACCCCAAAACGAGACAATCCTTTAACAATTATAAAATCTTCAGATGTTTGGGAGCAAGCCGCTAATTCGTGGGAAACCTGTCGGGTCGTCAATAGGCAGGGCATTCGCAAAAGCGGATTAAGATTCCTCCTTGCGTCCCAACGGTGATGCCGTAACAATCTAAAAAAATCCGATTATTCTAGGGGGGTGCGGATATGAATACTCCAGGCAATTCGGAAGAGAAAACACCAAGGCGAATTAATTGGGTCGCCGTCGGCATTGGCGTAGGGATGGCTGCGGTGATGGCTGCCGGCGTTTTCTTCTCATTCCAATTCGTCGAGGATGAACGCAACCGAAACCTGCAAGTTTGGCAAAACCGTCTGGGTATCGTTGCCGACAGTCGCGCGGCGTCCGTAAACGAATGGGTGGAGCAGAACTTCGCGACCATGCGGGAGTTGGCTGAGAACGCATCTCTGCAGCTTTACATGACAGAACTGGTCATGAGCAAGGGGGACAAATCGGGTGTCACCGATGAGCCGGCACAGGCCACTTATTTGCGTAACCTCCTGGTCGCTACGGCGGAACGCACCGGGTTCAAGCCCACTGTCGAAGCCGTCGAGATCGCGGCCAACGTTGAAAAAGTGGGTGTCGCGGGTATAGGCCTTACCGATGCCGATGGGCGACCCATCGTCACCACCCCGCAATTGCCTCCTATCACTGGCAAGGTACGCACAGCGGTGGCCAAGGCCCTGAATGGCGAACCCACAGTAATCGATGTCTTCATGGGAGCCACCAATCTTCCAACCATTGGTTTTGCCTTGCCGATTTTTTCGGTTCAAGCCGAAGGTGAAGGCGCCCAAGGAATTGGTGTGGTTGTCGGGATACGCACCATCGGAAAGGATCTTTTCGAAAGGCTTATACAGCCTGGAACCACATCGGAAACGTCCGAGACAGTCCTGGTTCGCACTGTCGGTGGCGCGGTGGAATATCTTTCGCCTCTCGCAGACGGAACGCCACCACTGAAGCGCACAATCGCCATCGACACCCCCAACCTAGCAGCTGCTTTCGCTCTGGAAAAACCGGGCGGCTTTGCCATCAAACGTGACTATGCAGGTGAAGAGGTTCTGGTCACGTCAAGATCCCTAGCCTCACTGCCCTGGGCCCTAATGCGCAAGGTCGCACGGGCCGAGGCCTTGTCGGGTACGGAAACGCGGCTTCAGACCATGCTTACGGTCTTCATACTGATCATCATCGGCGTCACTGTTACCATCATCGCCGTGTGGCGGCACGGAAGCTCGATCCGAGCCGCGGAAGCTGCTGAAAAATCCCGCATTGCTGCCGAGCGCTTCGAGAACATGACCAAATTTATGAACGTGGTCACCAACAGCCAACCGACTAAAATCGTGGCCGTCTCCGGTGACACCAAATATACGTTTGCCAACGAACCGGCGGCTGAGGGGACAGGAATTAGCCGTGGGGACCTGCTGGGCAAGACCATGGCAAGCGTTATCGGCCCGGTGCAGGCCCAGACCTATGCAGACATCAATCGGGAAATCCTTGCCCGTTTTGCCGAGAGCGATGACAGAATGAAGGAGCGGGAATCTCACATTCACACGTTCGGGGATGATGAGGATGACGAAGATTTCCAGATTATCAAGTCGGACCACATCCCGTTACGTGGCGACCGGGACTTTCCGCCCGCGGTACTCATGGTCCTTGATGATATCACCGCATTGACCCAGGAACGCCGGCAGAAAGAAAAGGTATTGCGACAGGTGATAAACACGCTGGTCAGTGTGGCCGACGGTCGCGATCCATTCTCAGCAAGCCATTCTACGAGGGTTTCGGAAGTCGCGCGCTGCGTCGCAGATGAAATGGGTCTCCCGGAGGAAGACACCAAAACCGTCGATATTGCCGGAAATTTGGTGAATGTAGGCAAAATCGTTATCTCACGAGAGTTGCTGACCAAGACCGAAGAGCTTACCGCGGAAGAGCGCGATCAGTTAACCAAGAGTTACCTGACGAGTGCAGATCTACAGGATGGAGTGGATTTTGAAGGGCCGGTGGCGGAATCTATCCGCCAGATGAGTGAATCTTGGGACGGTAGCGGGCCATTGGGTCTGAGTGGTGACGATATCCTGATCACCGCTCGTGTATTGAGTGTCGCTAACGCCTTTGCAGCAATGATTAGCCCGCGTGCTTACCGCAGTGCTCTGACGTTTGATCAAGTGTCCGACGTCCTTTTAGAACAATCAAAATCGAGGTACGACCTCAAGCCTGTTTCTGCCCTTATCAGTTTCCTTCAGAACCGGGGCGGCATTGATAAATGGGCGCACTTCCGAGAAGACCCGGAGGAGACGACGGAATAAGGGCTGGCTCTACTTACTATTTTATACATGGCCACTTCCCAAGGGTATCCCTGATGGGGTTTCTCGTTCTAACTGCATAGGGGCCTAATAAAAGTGAAAATTTCGCTGCTACGGTGCCCCCGAATTTGATCTTTATAGCTTATAGGAGGGTGATCACTGGTTAATGGCATTACTAAACCAAAACTTCAATTTCTTGCGCCAGGGGAAGTCACTTTTTGTCCTGGATCGTGAAAAATTGGAGATATCCGCATTACGTGTAAAAACGACATAAATGTTACATTTGTTACTTGTCGTTTTGCGGGCGTTTTCGCTATAATTGACCAGATGATGTTAAAATCAGCATTATAGAATGAATTCTGAATAAGGCAGAAAGCTTGCTGATGGAGAGCAAATTCGACTGTTTGGTTGGATTTGTTTTTGGGGGTTAAAATGCCCAGAATAATTGGCGTTATTCTTTGGGTAGTTACCGGTTTTTTTATTACTTCTTCCTTCGTGGAAGCGGCACAAGACGGGTGTCGACCTTTTCCCAAAGTAGCACTCTGGGGCGACATGAGCCATGAAAGTGTCCGGTCTTATGTTGATCGGAAACTGCAGGGCGACTGGGATTCTTATATCAGCAAACTGGAAAAATTGAAGGCCAGTCTCCAGGACATTCACGGCCGCGGCAAAGCAGTTAAGATCAGTTTGAAGGACCGCGAAGTTATCCTGAAGGGAAAGAAGCTCCGCGATTACATCAGGCTTTCACAAACCCGGCTTGCGATCGCCATCTGCTTGGCCGACGAGGCCGAAGGAGCCGAGATCTCCACCTTTGCCACCGCGGCTGGCGTGTCCGAA
>JAPUIL010000649.1 GCA_027297085.1 Verrucomicrobiota bacterium
TCATGCTGGCCATTTCCTTATTCACCTCTTCAAAGAGCTCAGTGAGAAAATCATGGTAGCCTTGAGAGAGACCCGTGGCTCCTAGCCGGAAGCTTTCCGGTAATTTGCGGGTTATGAAATCCACTGCAATTCGGCTGGCAAATTCGCCGCTGTTTGCTCCTCCCATGCCATCGCTCACTGCAAAAACATAATCGCCCTCTGCTGGAGCAGCAGATCCCTCCTTGCCCAATAGTTGAACTTCCTTTCCACTGAGGTTAATCGCCAGAAAGGAGTCTTCGTTATTTTTTCTGAATCGCCCAGGATGAGTGAGGCCGGACCAGGTAACTTTCTCCATATTAAATCTTTGGTTTCTCCTTCTTAAGCGCTTCCTCAGCCTCATCCAGGGTAAGGCCTTCCCCGGTTTCCAGAATGGTGGAAAATTCAAAATCGATGATGCAAAACCGGCCTTCACGTGAGTCGTAAGTGATATTGCGGGCGAATGGGTCGTTATGGCGGACTCCATATTCCTCCAGTTCGGCAAAAAGCATCTCCATTTTTTCCTGGCTTACTTTTGGAGCGATTTGCCCACAATTAGTGGTAATAATGTACAATTCTTCCGGTGTTGCATCCAGCAATCTGGGCACAAATGTACAGCCTTTGGATTCCAGGTATTTTAAAACCTGGACTTCATTCTCATAGCGTTGGTTGGCTAAAGGCCCACGGTAGCGCTTATGCACTATTCCGTCATAGCCTATGCGGACTTCCGCGCGTTTTGTGTCCTTAACATCCCTCATGGGTGGTAAGGTTTTCTCTAATTGATTTTGGCCATTTGGAAGCTTTTCGGCATGAAATGACAATTTGAGTTGAAAACGGGTACATAATTTGCTGGTTCTCGTCTACGTCCCTGAAATGGCGACCTCCGTTAGCGGTGGGCCAGACACTCCACGGGACATTCAACCTAAAAATAGAACGACAAGATAATGCCGAAATACAAGCTTGAATACCTCTGGCTCGATGGGTACCAGCCCATTCCGAACTTACGTGGAAAAACTAAAACCGCTTCCGAAGCTCCTACTTCTGTGGATGATTGTCCCATGTGGGCTTTTGATGGAAGTTCTACTCAGCAGGCTGATGGCAGTGACTCAGATTGCTTGCTGAAGCCGGTGGCGCTGTATCCGGACGGTGGCCGCAATAATGCTGTTCTCGTTATGTGTGAGGTTATGTCGTACAACGGCGAGCCACACCCTAGTAACGGCCGTGCCACTATTATTGATGATGAAAATGCATGGTTTGGCCTCGAACAAGAGTACTTCCTGTACCAGGATGGACGTCCTCTCGGATGGCCGGAAGAAGGTTATCCTAATCCGCAAGGTGAATACTACACCGGTGTAGGTTACCGCAATGTCGGGTGCGTAGCGCGCTCTATCGTAGATGAGCACCTCGAGCTCTGCCTGGAGGCCGGAATCAACCACGAAGGTATCAATGCCGAGGTGGCAAAAGGACAATGGGAATTCCAAATCTTCGCAGAAGGATCCAAAAAATGCGCGGATGACATGTGGGTAGCTCGCTATCTGCTTGAGCGTCTTTGCGAACAATACCAAGTCTACGTCGAATGGCACTGTAAGCCAATCGAAGGCGACTGGAATGGTTCCGGTATGCACTGCAACTTCTCAACCGAGCACACACGTGAGGTGGGAGGTAAGGACTACTTTATGAAGCTGATGGACGCGTTCGATAAAAACAAGGATGAGCACATCGCTGCATACGGACCAGACAATCACTTGCGTCTGACCGGTCTCCATGAAACCCAGTCAATTGACAAATTCTCCTGGGGTGTTGCCGATCGTGGTGCGTCTCTTCGCGTGTCCCACAGTTTCATAGAAAATGGTTACAAAGGTTACCTGGAAGACCGTCGTCCGAGCTCGCAGGGAGATCCCTACCAGATCTGTTCCCGGATTCTCAAAACAGTCGCCGAAGTACCAACTTCGTAATTGGATTGATTTATTTCAAAAGGCGTCTCAATTCGGGGCGCCTTTTTTTGTTTTCGAATTTGTTGCTTTCGATGATTTATACCACTTTAGAGTCACCGACCCCGTGGCAAGACCACAGAGTATGAAAGACTAAATACCAGCCTAGACCTTTTTCCATTAGAGATACCACTCATTTGTAGGAGGGGCTTTATGCCCCGATCGTTCTGAGGCTCTACGATAAAATCGGGGCATAAAGCCCCTCCTACAGTTTTGAAGAACCTACGGTTTTCAATCTTTCCCTTCAGCCACCGATCCCGTGGCAATACCACGGGGAATAACAAGTTTAAAATGTTATAATGGTATTAGGATCTGTGCCCGGGTCTGCCGTGATATCTCCAGATGCACACCACTCTGCTTTGGGATTTAGCTGCACTCGTGCGGAGTTGAGGCTATTCCAAAGGCTGGTAATTTGTGATTTCCAATTCCTTGAGAATTTGTTACAGATTAAGGTTCTAGTCTTTCTTACCTGCTTTTAGTCGCCAAAACTCCACCAACTTAGTACCATGCGATCCTTATGTTGCTTTAGATTAGCTGCCTTGACCACTCTTGCCGTATGGCTAATTCCCTCAGGTCTTTCTGCACTTGCCGAAGTGCGCGGACGCGTAACCGATGCTGATACTGGGGCAAGTTTATCCGGAGCACTGGTTGAAGTGGATCCGGACATCGCGACGCCGGGTGACGAATTCACCACTTTAACGGGGCCATGGGGTTTTTATTTCGTGCCTGATTTTCCAGCGGGCTTGTATCAAGTAACCGCCTCGCATCCCGGCTATACACCTGAGACCAAGGAGATGACATTTTCGGATGGTGATTTGTTGATGGAGGACTTTGCGCTGGAACCGCTCATTCCGGGACAAACGTTGATAACCATTTATGCTCATGTCGTCGATACCAAGAGCTCGTTGGAACTCTCGGACGTGCCTGTAAGGATTCGTAGATTTAATTCCGAAGGAGCCTCCGGTCCGGCCGAAACGCTAGTGGATGTAACCGATGAATTTGGAATGATCGAATTCAACGGACTCCCCAGCGGATGGTACGATTTCCGGTTCAATAGCACCGAGAATGATACGGAAATGGCGCGGCCTTTTTGGGAGAGTATGGCGATTGGCAGACGGATTTTAAACACCACCCATTCGGCAAACGCCCGACTCATGCCCATCGGTCAGGACGTTACTTTCATGGTAGAAGGTTTAGATCCGGCCATGCCCGATTCGGAGAAGGGATTGAGCGGCGTTTACGTTACACTGACCGGAATTCGTCCCGATTTCGAAGATTACCTGCCACTGGGTTTTGACCCTTTCACTGATCTTTTGAGTGATTACGTTATTCCCATTCTGCCACCGAGGATGGGAGTCACGGATAAAGAGGGAAAAGTGGTATTCAAGAACCTGCCGGCAATTCCCTTCATGGTTCAAGCTCAGAAGTATGGATACAAAAGATGGGAGGAACCCTATCTGCCGCATCCTGACTCCGGAGAATTCGTATCGCCGAAAATGCTATTTCTCGATTTGGAGCCCACCCTGTTGAAAGTGGCCCTGGAATCGTTTTATCCGGATTTCCTGTTTCCTGATGGGGTGCCGGTTGTATTGCTGGGGCTCAAGGGTACTAACACTGAAGGAATTCGAAGAGAAGCTCCGGCATTTTTTATTCCATTTGGTCCTCCCCCAATTATTCCTCTTCCAGTGGCTACCTTTGAAGTGCTATTGCCCGGGCGCTATTTGGTAAGTGTAAA
>JAPUIL010000065.1 GCA_027297085.1 Verrucomicrobiota bacterium
GGAGGAGGGCAGATTCGCTAAATCGGCGGGCGCGGGGTCGGTTGCCCGTAATCCCAACGAGGTGGCATTGATGACCAGCAAGTTATCAGATTCGTGAGTCAAATCGCCTGGAAGGGAGCAAGTCCTGAGTGCGGGTTTAGAGTCAAGTTGGTGAAGTGACTCCAGGATAATGTTGAGTTTTGATAAAGTTCGATTGGCCAGGGTTAAGGCTTGGACTCCGGCTTGAGCACAGGCGATAGCTGCGGCCCGGGCGGCACCACCGGCACCGAGTAAAATCACTTCGCGATCCTTAAGTTGAATGCCAAATTCTGATTCGACCGCACGGGTCAATCCGTAGAGGTCGGTGTTGAATCCCGTAAATCCGTCTTTAGTTTTTAGTAACGTATTGCACGCGCCGGAGAGCTCGACTTCTGCTTCGCCCGCGGTCACCCATTGTGCGGCCAACACCTTGTGGGGGACAGTGAGGTTGAGTCCGCGGAAACCCTTAGCGTGAAATTGTTGCAAGGCCTCCCGAAGTTGATCGGGTTGAATGTCGAATTTGTAGTAGGTCCAATCTTTAAATGCATCCTCGGTTTTCGCTAGTTCTGCCAAGGCAGCGTTGTGCATGGGAGGACTGAGTGAGTGTTTGACCGGGTGCCCAAGCACAGCGAGTGAAATTCCTGAATCGGGCCATTGGTCGAGGTCTTCCAAGGCATAGACAGTTTGGCTAGGAAGATCGCTTTTCAAAATGTGTTTTAAACTCGTTTACAAAGGATTGGTAGAGCTCAGCCTTATCATCTTCAAAAAGTAGATGGTATTGCTGGGCCAGGTTTCGACAGCAACGGCAGAGAACTTCCCCGACCGGACAAGGACCAAAATGACCCAGGTCAGCTTCCAGCTGATTGGCTTCCAGGTAGTAGAGAAGATCCTCCAAGCCGCGGAAAACTCCATTTTCATACACATCAATAAAAAAGGGCTCTTTTTCTAAAAAACAGCCCACCATAAATTGACCGGGAATTCCCACCGGTTCCAGGTCTAGCTCCAGTCGACGGGCGACCATGAGGTACAGGATGGAGAGGCTGATGGGCAGGCCTTTGCGGGTTTCAAACAGGCTGTGAATAAAAGTATTCTGCGGATTGTTGTAGTCGGATCGGTTGCCTGTAAATCCATATTCGTGGAAGATTACCCGGTTCAGAATACGGCAGCGATCCCGCGGGCTTAGGGGAGCAGTAAACAAGGTCTGGCAGCGCAAGGCCATGTCGTCCAACTTTTGCATGTAATCCGCGATCTTCAATTCGGGTTCTTCGACCCGGCTTAATAGGAAGTAACCGGACTCCAATTCATAGTTAAGTGAATTGATAAACCGCTTGAACATTTGGACGGGTGAATCCTTGTCCAGAATCTCGATTATCGACAAGGCATATCGCCTATTCTCCAAGTTGCTTCCTTTGCAGAGATCGTTCAAGAAGTTGCGCCCGGCGCTTCCAAGTTTGATCAGCTCGTCAACGACTGCTTGGCGTACCGCAGGGGATGGATCATCCATTAATCCCTGGATAGCCTGTAGGCGGGCCGTCGTTTCGGTAGAAGTTGGCACGGTAAAA
This sequence comes from Verrucomicrobiota bacterium, assembly GCA_027297085.1. Lineage (GTDB taxonomy): Bacteria > Verrucomicrobiota > Verrucomicrobiia > Opitutales > UBA2995 > UBA2995. The sequence goes on from JAPUIL010000065.1 coordinate 1,581, forward strand.
TAGTTGAGTTTTGAAATCTGAACAGCAATGACAAATCGCCGTGGTTTGCAAGAATTCAAACAGGCCTTTCGCCGAACAACGCCGAGCCAACGCGAATACAGGTACTTCCAGCTTGAATGGCTGATTCCAGGTCGAATGACATGCCCATGGAGAGCTCAGGTAAGGGATGTCCGGTTTTGTCAACTAGATGATCGCGAAGTGTTCTTAGATCGTTGAACGCGGTGGTTGCGCTTTCCACCGTGGGAGGAAGAGGTGCAATCGTCATGAGACCTTCGATAAGAAGGGAAGGGAGACCCAGGATTACATTCACGGCTGCTTCAGTCTCATCCACGGAAAATCCGAACTTTCCGGGATCTTTTCCGGTGTTTACCTGCAGGAGAACTGGTAGCTGTTTACCAGCCTCGCCAGCGAAACGATCCAGCCGTTTAGCCAATTTTACAGAATCAACACTTTGAATGCAGTCGAAATACTGGGCTGCCAGTTGGGCCTTGTTGGATTGGAGGTGACCAATCAGTTCCCACCGGGCTTTGAAATCGGCCTGCCGGATTTTCTCTACGCCTTCTTGCACGCGATTTTCTCCCAAAACGGCTAATCCGTTTTCAACCGCTGAAGCGGCGACCTCCAAGGAGAATCGCTTAGTTACAGCCATCAATTTTACTTGGTCCATGGACCGTCCGGATGCCTCGCAACTTCTTTGAATTCGGGCCTTTAGGGCTTCCAGGTTGGACTGAAAAGTTTTGGAAGAATAAGGCATAAGAAATACTACAAAAAGATTTGCTACTTAATAAGAGTTAATTATAGGTAAGTCTATGCATATCGAGAATCTAAAGATTTTCTCGGATTTGGTAGAGAGTCATAGTTTTTCCAAAGCGGCTAAATTAAATTCGATTACCCAATCCGCCGTGAGTCAACAGCTTCGGGCGATGGAAAAGCATTTTAGTATTCTGATTATAGACAGGAGCCAAAAACAGTTTCGCCTCACCAGGGAAGGGCAGAAACTCTACGACTCCGCTAAGGAGATCCTGCATGGGTATGAGAAGCTGATAAGTGAGCTGCAGGAAATGAAAAAGGTCATCAGTGGTAATATCCACATCTCCACGATTTATTCAATCGGCCTTCACGAGCTGCCGCCCTACATAAAGCGTTTCCTGCAAAAATACCGGTCGGTCAATGTGCGGGTCGAGTACCGCCGGTCCAATCTTGTCTACGAAGACATTCTGCATAATTCGGTAGACCTGGGTCTGGTAGCTTTCCCGAACCCGATGCGTCAGCTGGAGGTGATTCCATTTCGCGATGACGAGTTGGTACTAATATGTCATCCCGATCACGAACTCGCAAAGCTTGGAGAAGTAACCATTGAAGAACTAAAGGACTGCAATGTGATCGGGTTTGACCAGGATATACCCACCCGTAAAGCGACGGATCAGATTTTCCGAGAGCACAATCTCGACCTCGAACCCGTCATGGAATTCGACAACATCGAAACGGTTAAAAGAGCTGTGGAAATTGACGCAGGAGTGGCTATAGTACCGCAGGCAACTGTCTCGCAGGAGATCAGCCAGGGTACCATTAATATGGTCGCTTTAACGGGGGGTAATTTTACTCGGCCTTTAGCAATCATTCATCGAAAAGGACGGGTGCTTACTCCGGCAATGCGGAAGTTTATAGAAACCTTGACTGGCAAACCATCCCCGCCGGTGGAGAAAGAATAGATTTGAGACAATTTCAAAGGAGGAGCCTGGCAAAGAATTGACGCTTTTCCGCCGGAACCGATCTCTATAATAAAATCCGGGTTGGTCCTGGAGGCTGATAAAATACTTTCATTTTCTCTATTCATCACATAGTCCTTTTTGCATGTCTGAAAACCCACTGCTCGAAGTTAAGAATCTGCGGATAGCTTTTCATTCTCGAGCCGGCATCAATCAGGCAGTGCAGGGTATCGATTTTTCATTGAACGCCGGGGAGACCTTGGCGGTGGTGGGTGAAAGCGGTAGTGGGAAATCGGTTACAGCTTTATCTCTTTGCAGGTTGCTGCCTCCACCGCCTTCTTGTGTTGTTGAGGGAGAGATTCAACTTGAAGGCCGCGATCTTTTTGGGCTGTCGGAGAAAGATCTGAGGACTATTCGAGGAAAAGAAATCGCTTATATTTTTCAGGAACCATCCACGTCACTAAATCCATTTTTTTCTGTGGGTCATCAGATTGCCGAAGCGATCAAGCTGCACCGGAAGGAAATTAAAAATGTGAAAGAAGAGGTTATTCGTGCCCTGGATCTCGTGGGAATCCGAATGCCGGAAAAGCGTTTCAGGGATTATCCGCATCAATTGAGTGGTGGTATGCAGCAAAGGGTAATGATTGCCATGGGCTTGAGCTGTCATCCGAAGATTTTAGTCGCCGATGAACCCA
>JAPUIL010000650.1 GCA_027297085.1 Verrucomicrobiota bacterium
CTTGCGCGAGGTTGGGTGTCTTTGCAAATTCACGATTTACAAGTAATCGGATCCATTGATTGAGGGTTGGGGAGGATTGTGTTTCCGAATCCAAAAGAACAGGGCGTTCTTGCTGAGGGCTATATTCTCCGTGCACCATGACGTTGCGGACACACTGTTCCAGCTCTCTAAAATTGCCCGGCCATCCATATCCTTTGGGCATAGAATTTCGAATCCATGCGGTTACTTCGCCGGTGAGGTTGTCCCGCTCCATAGGCCCTGCGATTTTTTCAGCCACAAAACTCACCAGTAAATCAAGCTCGTATCGGTTCCCATGGAGCATTGAAACCAGCGGTGGAGTTTCAATTCTATCGGCGCAGAGCCGGTAGTAGAAGTCTTCCCTAAATCTGCCTTCTTGCATTTCCCTAGCGAGATCGCGGTTAGTGGCCGCCATAACTTTACCTTCGAAGGGTCTTGGCTTGGTATCGCCCAGCCGCTGGAACTGGCGTGTCTGTAACACACGCAACAGCTTTACCTGGACTGACGGATCCGTATCTCCGATCTCATCCAGAAATACGGTGCCGTAAGGACCGCATGATTCGAAGTATCCGGCCCGGTTTTGCAGGGCGCCGGTAAAAGCACCCTTCTGGTGTCCGAACAGTTCGGACTCGATGAGCGTCTCGGACAGTGCTGATAAATTGATGGGGTAAAAGACCTGGCTGTAGTTTGAACTGAATTTCCTAGTGTGTTCGTCGAAGGGAATAAAACGCGAAAATCCTATGGCTCTCGCGACCAGCTCTTTCCCGGACCCCGAAGGACCGGTGATCAATGTGAAGACATTCTCCATGCGTAGAAAGAGGGAGCGCAAGTAGCGCTTCATGTCGTGCGTGAAAATGGAATTCCATACACGAGCACGTAGTTGGGTCATGGCATCGGATTTACCTATGAGAGCGGATTGAGTGTGGTAAAACGCTCTGTAAATTTGGAAGAGAAAACTGGCCAGCTCCGTTTTCGAATAAACGGCTTCCAGGTTTCTATTTCCGATGAACAGATAGTGGTCATAATCGTTTTGGAGATCAGTAAACGAGTCCCAGGGCACGTTCTTATCAGGTTTTTGGATACAGTTTAAAATATACTTATCCATCGATAGTGCCAGGCGATGGTAGAGGAAAAAATAGACCAAATGCTCGTAGAGATAAAATTGCCTGTGACGTTCGGGATTACGTAGCTTGGATATGATCGTGCGGCCCTTGGCTAGGAGTGATTCGCAGCGTTGATTCAACCGCCCGGCATTGGGATTCTGGGCGAGGCTGTTATCAATTTCTACTTTTGCGGATTCGAAGTCCTTACCCAGTACCTTCCGGTTCAAATGCTGTCGTTCTTCGAGGAAAGGATTACAGTAAATAATCCGAACCAGGTCCTCTGCTTCCCGGCACTCAGAATCTGAATAAATCATCCTGTTAGGCATACAAAATATGCTAGGTAAAATGTATAATATGTCTAGCTGGAATCATATATTCTTTGGATATTTTGGAGTGTAGATTTATATCTCCATATAAACCAGTAACTTGAAGAATTCTCAACTGAGTTGGCATCAGCTGTGCGAATGTGAGGGTGAACCAAAAATAAATATGAGAAATCAAAATATAATACCGAATGATTCAACAATACTCTCCATCCGTGCACAGGCGCCTCGGCTGATCGCCCTGGTAGCCTTGGCCGTGGTTTGGGTTTTATTTGCGAACGATAGCCGTGCTGCGGGAACTTTGTCGTTAAAGTCGTCGAGCGATACACCCTTGGAAATTCGTGACCACCATGTCGATGTTACGATCAACAACGGATTTGCCCGGACGGAAGTGACTCAGACGTTCTACAATTCGAATCAGAATGCCGTGGAAGGTCTCTATACGTTTCCTGTTCCCGAGCATGGGAGCTTATCAGAGGTTTCCATTTATTCCGGGGAAACGGAACTGCAGGGTGAAGTGGTAGAAAAAGTCCAGGCCGAGTCGATCTATGAATCGGAAACTGCACAGGGAAACCAGGCCGGTCTCACACAAAAGGAAGGTTACCAGGATTTCGAATTCTGGATAGCTCCGATTCACCCATTGAGTGATGTGCGGTTGAGGTTCGTTTATTATGAACCTCTGGTGCTTGACCATGGAGTTGGTCGGTACCTGTATCCGCTTGAAGAGGGTGGCACAGATGAAGTAACACCACAGTTCTGGAGTCGGAACGCTATAGTTAGTGGCAATTTCAGTATCGAAGTTGATCTTAAATCTGCGTGGCCGGTGGCGGATATCCGCACACCCGGATATACCACGACGAATACGGAAACCGCTTCAGGTGTCACAGCCAGATATGTTTCAGATGGTGGATCCCTGGAAAGTGATTTCGTATTTTATTACCGATTGGAGGATAACCTGCCTGGCCGGGTGGAATTGATTCCTTACAAGGAAACCGATGACAAGCCGGGCACCTTCATGCTGGTTGTGACCCCCGGAATCGATCTCCAGCCATTGGACCAGGGAACTGACTACATCTTCGTCCTGGATGTTTCCGGAAGCATGGGCGGTAAACTTGGAACGTTGGTCTCGGGCGTAAAAAAGACGCTGAAGACTTTCCGTCCGGAAGACCGGTTCCGTATCATCTTGTTTAACAACCAGTCTGATGAATTGACAAAGACCTGGGTCCCTGCGACGGCAGAACAAGTCGATCACGCTATTAAGCTGTTGGATGGCGCTCGATCCGGAGGTGGAACCAATATTTATGCGGGACTGAAAAGTGCATTCAGGGGAATCGACAATGACCGGGTCACGAACCTGATCTTGGTTACCGATGGCGTAACTAACACCGGTATAGTTAATCCCAAACGATTCGAACAGCTCATGCAGAAGCACGATATCCGGTTTTTCGGATTTCTGCTCGGCAATCACAGTAACTGGCCGCTTATGAAAACGATCTGTGATGCGACCGGAGGATTTTACCAACCGGTTTCGAATAGTGATGACATTATCGGGCAGATAATGTTGGCGAAAGGTAAGGTACTGTACGAAAGCATTCACGATTTTGATTTACGTATTAAAGGCGTGGATACCTTCGATGTTTCCCCTACACAAATTAAGAAAGTATTTCGTGGACAGCAGCTGGTGTTCTTCGGGCGTTATGCGGAAGGCGGTGAAGCTCGTTTGGAAATCGAAACACGGATATCCGGACAAAAGAAGTACTACACAACGGTGTTCAACTTCCCTGATATTGATACATCTAATCCGGAGATTGAGCGGCTTTGGGCTCTGAACCGCATTGAAACCCTGGAGCAGGCAAACTCTCTAGGTAAGCTGGATTCAACCGAGTCGGACTCCGCGATCACCGACCTGGCTGTGCAATATCAGCTGGTGACGGACTACACTTCAATGATTGTGTTAACGGACGAACAGTTCCAGCGGCATGGCATTGACAGGCGTAATCAGGCGCGCATACAAGCCGAAAGAGCAGCGCAAATTGAACGTAACCGAAATCCGGTGACAAACCGCCGCGTGGATTCCTCAAATCCTGCCTTTCAGCAGAATGCTCCCCGTCCAAATACCGGAGGCGGCGCGGGTGCCATATCTCCCTGGTTCGCCAGCTTGTTGGTCGGACTCCTGGTTCTAATGGTACGCAAAACATATAAATCCCAAAAATCTTAACGCATGCGAATCATGAAAAAGTTTGTTTATCGTTTGTTTATTGTCGTTCTTCTGAGTGGTTCGGTATCGAGCTCGGCAGAAGGTAAATCCAGAATGCAGCGAGTAGCTTGGACTGATCGTAGCCTGAGCAATCCTCCGCTGGTTGAGCACAGCTCGATCGATTCCACAATAAGCCAGTTCTGGAATGTCACTTTGGTTCCAGAGTCAAAGGTGGAAACTGAGGTTGAGCCGAAGGTGAGCTATCGGAGTACTGTCCCGGCCAAACCAGGACCTTCAACTCGTGTATCACAAGATCGTAATACGAAAGAAAGAAGGGGTTACTTTGGTATCAACCTTTTCAATGTGATTCCTTTGATCGATTTTGTTCACGGGGAGGCTCAAACCACAAGTTTGGATCATGTTGAAGGACAGAAATAATATACGGCAGCTGCCCTGGTTCACCCTCTCGTTCGGGGTGGCTGCCGCTGTTCTTGGGTTACTCCCTGAGCACATCCAGGGTTTTTTTCAATTTGACCGTGATGAGGTTTTGAAGGGGGAGTACTGGCGATTATTTACGGGGCACTTTGTTCATTGGAATATGGACCATTTATTCTGGGACTTATCCGTATTTCTGATCTGCGGTGGTTTGTTGGAATGGTTTCGCAGACCATTCATGGTAGGCATCAGCATTCTAGGTGCGGTCATCGTATCCCTTGGTTTGTTATTCCTGCAACCTGAAATGATTTACTACCGGGGACTGAGTGCCATTGATATGGGACTGGTGGCCGCCTTTTGTCTTATAGCGATTTCCTACTGCAGGTTAAGAAATCGGAAAGTGATGGAAAGGCTCTGGTGCTTGTGCTTGGGAGCCTGTTTGGTTAAGCCGGTTTTGGAGGCCTTTTTGGGGACGACCTTTTTTGTAAGCGAATTTGGTTGGGGAATTCAGGCCAGCCCTCTATCTCACGTTTTCGGTATACTTACCGGATTGATTATCGCTTCTGGGATTTTTCTTTGGAAAAGATTTTTGAATCGCCCTGGCTACAACCACACGAGCCAGACCCACAGGCCTTCGGAGATTTCCATTTTTTGAAGGTGTGCCGTCCCAGGTACATGGTAGCGCCGAGGACAAGAAGGACGACCAGAATGGTATCGAGTGAAAACATGGCTAAAATAGATAGGTTCCGACCTGGTAGCAGAACACGGCTCCTATCCAGGCGAGGATTGTCATATATAGGAAGGAAGCAACCGCCCATTTTATTCCTGCTTCCTTGATTATAATGGATGTGGTGGCACCACACTGCGAGCAGAGGGCAAAGAAGACCATGAGTCCTATAACGACCGGGACCGTATAGATAGGAGTACCAGCTCGTTCGCCTTCCTGCCACCGACTATTTTTTAACGCTGCCCGTAAGTGCCCGTCTTCTTCGTCCACGTCACCTCCGAGGCTGTAAATGATGCCCAGGGTTGAAATAATCACCTCGCGGGCCGGGTAGCTCGCCAGAACGCTGATGGATATGCGCCAGTCGAAACCAGCTGGCTCAAAGATGGGTTGAACGGCTTTGCCGATGCGTCCCATGTAGCTTTGATTAATTTGTGCACCTGCAAGGGTCAGGCCAAATTCGCGTGCTAAATCCGAATCTTCATTTTCCAACTGAGCGAGGATGGCTTCTTCGGAACCAGCACCGTCCGCTACTTTGTCGGCAACAAAGGTAGCTTGAATTTCAATCTCCTGAGCTTCAGAACGTGGGAAGTAGAGGGAGGCCCAAATGATAATTGTGATGACGAAAATGATTGTGCCGGCTTTTTGCACAAATTCCCAACCGGCTTGCCACATGCGATAGCCGACATCGCGCATACGTGGAGCTCGATACTTCGGTAGCTCCATGATAAAGGGTTGAGACCTTGTTTTTAAAATAAAGCGGGTAACAAACCAGGCCGTAGGAACCGCTACGACCACTCCGACAAAGTGCATGAGAAAAAGCGTGAATCCGGCCCACCAAGGTCCATAGACCGGTTCGATGAAGGCGCCGATACAGAGGATGTAAACTGGCAATCGGGCCGAACAACTCATGAAGGGGGCTACAAAAACAGTGGTGAGGCGAGCCTTGGGGTCCTCGATGGTGCGCGTCGCCATGATGCCGGGAATCGCGCAGGCGTAGCTTGAGAGCAGGGGAACAAAGCTCTTTCCATTCAGCCCGCACCAACTGAAGAGTTTATCCATAATGAAGGCCGCTCGAGCCATGTAGCCGCTATCTTCCAGAAGGGAAATAAAAGCAAAAAGGATAAGTATCTGAGGCAGGAAAATCAGAAATGCGCCAACTCCTTCAATTACCCCGTCCAACACGAGACTTTTCAGCATAGGAGTGCCCTCCAGAGCTGGGCCAATAAGATTCTGCGCCCAAATCTTGCCTGCTTCGATGACGTCCATGACCGGCCCGGCCCAAGAGTATACAGCCTGAAAAACCACATACATCATTGCGACAAAAGCAGCCAGTCCCCAGCCCCGGTGCAGTAATAGCCTGTCGATAGATTCGGTGGCTCCATAAGCAAGTTGTGCGTCTTTCAACACGATTCCACCAATGAGGCCATCGATGTGCCGGTAGTGTAGCATGGCCTCGGCGACCAACGGATTCATACCGTCTTTGCGTATAAATTCTCGCGCTTTAACCACTTCACGTTCTGCTTCCTCGGGGCTGACCTTGAGGCGTTGCACTTCGGCGGAATGGGTGTCGAACAACAGGCGATGGGTTTCGCTTTCGCTGAGCAGTTCTTCTCCGACGCAGGGCAGTGTGGCTTTCAAATGATCGATCGCCAATTTCATGGATTCGGGCCACTTGATTTCCGGCAGAAGCTTGGGTTCCTCCATGAGCTGTATCACGGCCTTCTTTATTTCTTCGGTGCCTTTTCCTTTGGTTCCCACGGTTGGAATAACCGGCACGGCCAAACGACCTTTCAGTAAATTGAGATCGATTTGCTGACCGGATCGGGCAACCGAGTCCCATTGGTTCAGGATCAAAACCATGGGGATTTTCAGAGTGGCGACCTGTGAGGCGAGAAATAGGTTGCGGCGCAGGTTCGTGGCGTCGGCCACGAAAAGAATCAGGTCGGGTTTGCCGATTTCCTCAAAACGGCCATTGAGCACGTCGATAACAACACGCTCGTCGGGCGAGTGGGCCGAGAGGCTGTAAGTCCCAGGCAGGTCTAGCAGTTCCGCGGTGGTGTCCCCCAGCTTCATGGTACCAGCCTTCCGGCTGACGGTGACTCCCGGATAATTGCCGGTTCGCTGGCGCAATCCAGTCAAATTATTGAAAATCGTGGTCTTGCCGGTGTTCGGATTGCCAATCAAGGCGATGCGAAGGGTGCGCTTAGGCGCGGGCGAAACAGCAACTTCCATGGCAGCGGGATTATGCAGGCTCGACCAGAATTCCTTCGGCCTCGGATTTACGCAGTATGATTTGGGCGCCATCTACTTCTACAGCGATGGGATCTCCCAAGGGCGCAATTTTACACATTTTGATAATCACATCGGTTCCAATGCCCAGAGAGAGGATCCGTTGATCAATGTGATTTTCCGCGCGTAGTTCAGTTACACGAGCGGATTCTCCAATTTTCAATGAAAGTATATTTGCCACTTTTCTATTTGAGAATGACTCTCAAGAAATGGAGTTTGCTCGGATTGTCCAACACAAAAAGGGAAAAAACTGCCAGCTCAAGTATTATCTCCCATTGAGTTGATATGCATCAACTTTGGGTCGCAACGCAGGCGTAATGAATCCGTTGATGTAAACTCCTTCCTCGCGCGCTTCTTCCTCCTTTACGCAGCCGGCTTGGTGTAATTGCGAAATCAGGTCATAGCGATCGAATGGAAATAGGTATTCGCCGAAGGTAGAATCTGTCTCCAATAGGTCATCCAGACGACGGACCAATTGTTCAATTCCATCATTATTAAGAATGCTGATAAACTCTGCATCTGGAAACTGCGCTTGCAGTCGTTGCAAGGCAAACGCGTCCTGGCAGGCGTCGATCTTATTAAATACCGTGAGGATGCGTTTTTCGTCTGCTCCCAGTTCTTTTAAAACCTCCAAGGTTGTTTCGCCGTGTTTTTCAACTTCTGGACTCGAAATATCGAGCACGTGGATTAGAAAATCAGCAACTACTGCCTCTTCCAGAGTTGCCTTGAAAGCTTCCACGAGATTGTGGGGGAGTTTGCGGACGAATCCAACTGTGTCGGTCAAGAGCAATTTCAGACCAGAAGGCAAAATAACCTGTCTCGTGGTGGGATCGAGGGTAACAAAGAGTTTGTCCTCAGCGAGAATGTCGGCTCCGGTAATAATGTTGAGCAGCGAAGACTTGCCCACGTTGGTATAACCAACAATGGCTGCCGACGGCACTGGTTTTTTCATGCGGCGTTTTCGCTGTGTGCCCCGCTGAGCACGAACGATTTTCAATCGCCGCTTGAGAGATGCAATACGATCGCGCACGATCCGCTGGTCGGCTTCGAGCTGAGTTTCACCTTGCCCGCGCATCTTGGTGCCACCGCCTCGTTGACGACTCAAGTGAGTCCAGGCACGGGTGAGCCTTGGCAGACTGTATACCATGCGAGCGAGTCCTACTTGCAGAACTGCCTCCTTAGTTTGAGCGCGGCTGGCGAAGATATCGAGAATGACTTCCTGCCGGTCGATTACACAGAGCCCGGATTCTTTTTCCCAGTTTCGCTGTTGAGCAGGGGTGAGCGAGTCGTCGAAAACGATACAATCGTAACCCTGAGCTTTTGCATGCTCGATGATGTCATAGGCTTTGCCTTTACCGATATAGAAGTGTGAGTGAGGTTTCCGGATGGTGATGGCCATGGTCTCCATCACGCCTATCTCCACAGTATTGACGAGGTCTGTCAGCTCGACGAGCAGGTTGTCCACATTGTCCGCTCCTTGACCTATAACATGCACGCCGATGAGCAGCGCACGCTCTACCATCTTGGGTTTATCGCTTACCTCGAACATTTTTGGAAAAGGAGGAGGATCTTGCGAAAGTTATCAAACGCAATCATGGAATTGATGGTGACTATCGATTCTGAATCTACAGTTCCGGTTCATCTCTTGCGCCGTGCCAAATGTGCAGTATATGGGCCTCTTTTTGTTGGGGATTTACTTTATAAAAGAGCCTCTTCCGCAGAATCTGTGGGTAAGATTTTAGTATAAATCGTATTAGGTGATGATTGACAATGACTTACCAAATAAAACATTCATTTTAATTTGACCCCCGAAATCAGAATACTGTTTTTCGGAGAAAAACAACAACCTACAAGTTCATCCGACTGAATGAAGAACAAGCCAAACCTCGTATAAAGTGCCCAGTTTACTGGGCCGAGCGTCAGC
>JAPUIL010000651.1 GCA_027297085.1 Verrucomicrobiota bacterium
TTTTCATATGGACCTGTACCGTTCCAGTCTTGGGGTGAGTTGTTGCGGCGAAAATTGGAACCGAAGGGCGAGACGGTTGAGGATTACATGAAACGCCGCCTGCTCGATCCCATAGGTTTAACCATCCCATTTTGGCGCAAGGATAAGGATGGAGGCATCCATATACCTTCGGGAGCTTTTGTAACAGCCCGAGAATGGTCCAAGTTCGGTCGTTTGGTTCTTGCTGGAGGCAAATGGGACGGAGAGGCATTGGTTTCGAAAGAATTGCTACAGCAGTGCTTTGAGGGCAGCAAAGCCAATCCGTATTATGGATTAACCTTCTGGTTGAGTCGATGGAAAGAAGCTCCCAGCGATCTGGTGATGGCTGCGGGAAAGGGAAAGCAGAAACTTTATATTATCCCATCTCAGCAACTGCTCATCGTGCAACTCGCCGAACCGCATTACAGTGAGCAAGCTTTTCTTGAACGATTCTTCAGCAAGCCCGGCACCAAGTTCGACAACGAAAAAGGTCGACCCACCCCGGTAGCGACAACTCCTGATCGTTCGGAATCAAATGTGGCTCGTCTCCGCACAATGGATACAAACGGAGATCAACAACTTTCAGCTGAAGAAGCCAAGGACTGGGAGTACTTCGAGAAGGTAGACGCCAACAACGATGGCATCGCCACCGGAGATGAAATCCGAGCGTTTTTGCAGAGTAGACGGGGATAGTAATGCAGGCTTATTCTGCGATTGCTGGAATCATCTCCTCGGTTAATTCCAAATCTCCACAGCCCTCAAAATAGGTGGTCGCTACATATCGGCCGATCATATTGCGAAGCCGAAACTTTAGTGCGTCAGGAAGTTTTGAATACAGAGGAATATTATGACTCAAGTATTCCGTCAATTCATCCTTGAATAAGATCTCAATAGGTTCTTTATCCAAAAACAGAGATCTAAGACTTTCCCAGATACTCATTTTTAGTTTGTCTCCCCGGCACCCAAGTTTATTGGCACATCTATCTTCCTAAGGTGCATAAGAGTAGAATACCCACTCACTTTTCTTTGCACCCAATTTATTATACGCGGCTTGTGCATTGGTATTACTTTTTGCGGTAAGCCATTGCAGACGGACAGCACCTTTTGAGAGACCATACTGGTAACAATGGGCGATCAATGCTTTCGCTATTCCTTTCTTCCGCAGTTCAGGCAACACAAACAAATCGTTTAGCACCGCCACCTTTGCGACGATTGAAGATGAAAAACTGAAATAAATCGTGGCGAAGCCTATCGCCTTACCATCCTCACGAAAAATAAATTGAGCGCCTTCGGAAGTACCGCCAATAAATTGGGAAAAGAAACGCCTGTTTTTCTCTGTTGAGATTTCAGCAACCTCATAGAACTCTTGGTAGAGCTCTATTAAAGGAAGGATTTCGTCAAAGTTTGAATGAGTTGGGAGCTCTTTCATTATAATTTCTACAATTATTGCACGATCACCTATACGAGCCCTCCGAGTGGATTAACACCGCAAACGAAAGTATTTATAGGTCCCTGGACAACCATTGAAAACAGAATTGATGTCCAGGGCAGATATGGCTAATACTTCATAAATACCTTTAAGAAAATTCTCCTATGAAAACGCTTCTTTGCTTCTCATCGCTACTTCTAATCCCCTGCCTGATTCATGGGCAATCCAACCCCGTAATGATTCGATTAGTCGATCCATTGGATGAACCTGAGTTTTACTGCGTCGACATACCGGGCTTCCGACAAAACGTACAGTTAAAGGCTCCCTTGATGGCCCACACGCTCAAGCGCTTTGGGTCGGCAGATGAAATGTTCATTTTTGATTCTCCTAACAAAGGGCAAATATTTGCAGCTGAATACGGTTTGTGCATTGAAGCGGCTAGCGCCAAATCGGGGGCTGCTTTATTTTTGAAAGAGCCAAGCGACTCTCCCTTACAACGTTTTACGCTTACCGAAGAAGGCGCCCTGGTATTAAGGGACCATCCTGAACTGGAATTTGCAGTAGCCCCTGGAACGGGCTCAAAAGCCGGTGGCCCCAGTCATTTAAGACGCGACTTAAGTCTGAAAGCGCTCAGTGATTCTGAGGCCCAACTCACCACTTGGAAATTGGTGAAAGATGCGGCTACGTGGCCAGAATAAAAGGGTTGAACGCTTCTGTCAGTCAAAGGCAGAATAGCTCAATAGTTATCCACCCGGACAGACGCCCCTGTGAATCTGTTATTTCAACTATGCCTACAGCAGATTGTTTGTATCGGTTACCGCAATTAGGGCCAAATGAGGCGTATCCATCTCGCCTCCATATCAACCCAGGTCGGAATAACCCATGTCATCGGCCAGGATCAGTGGGATGTTTGGTTTTTCATCGATAAAATTGATGCGGCCTAAGATGAACCCACCTCGTTCCGACGACTAGCTTTCCAGTTGGATCGATAATGTCGGACCCAGTCGAGGAGAGCCCTTTCAAAGCCAATATCCTTTCTGGCCTTTTCCGATTCCAGCCATTTGTGCCGCAGAATTTCACTCCTTTCCTCCAGAAATTCCTGATACAATGTTGATTTTAAAGCGACCCCGTTCCTTCCTGGATTTCCTGCTTCCTGATTTTCCTTCTTATCCATATCGAAATTTGGTTTTAAAATGCTTAATTGTTTTACTGTGTTGCGCGGCATTTCCCAATTGACCTTCAACCGGCGACATCGAAGAGCTCAACGGTTTCCCATGCTCCCACTTGTATTGGTACCACTGATACAAAATGTGACCAATCGGACACCTAAACGTACATATGACAGATGATGATTAACGCAGTTCACCCTTATGCTTTATTGAGTCGAGAGCTATAGCGAAAAATATAATGAGCCCTCTTACTATGGTATAGATAAAGGGAGATGCATTCATCATGGCCAAACCATTCATTATCGTTGTGATGAGAATGATCCCAATGATCGCACCAGGGATTATATTCCCTTTACCCCCGAACAGACTTGTTCCTCCCAGAACCGCGGCGGAGATGACGATAAATTCGTTACCTTCACCAAAGCCGGCAGCGACACTTCCTATCTGTCCAGCCGACAAAATTCCACCAAGAGCGCCCAAACTGCCGCATACCATATAGGCGATGATGATATTTCGGTTTACTTTAATGCCGGCACGTTCCGCATTCCTGGCGGAATTACCAATGGCCATCAGGTGGCGGCCATAGGCCGTGTGGCGCAACACATAGTGGAACCCTATTAAGATCAGAATAAAAATGATCAGTACGTTGGGAATCGGGCCAATGCGACCATTCGATAATCCCCCAAGGACAGATACGTTGATGGAAGCTGAGCCGGAAATCTTTAAGCCCAATCCCCGTAGGATGCTTCCGGTAGCCAGGGTCACGATAAAGGGCAGTATGCAAAACCGTGTCACTAAAACTCCGTTAATGTATCCCACCGCACAACCCAGAGTTAACACCAGACCAAGCACCAGTAGCGGACCCCTGGCATCGGCAAAATAGGCTTCCGGAATCATTTGAGTGGTCGTAACCAGGTAGCCGACAATGGTGGAAATAAAGAACATGCTGCGCCCAACCGAGATATCGATTCCCACAACCATCAGCACGAATACCATTCCGACTACGGCGATTCCCAAAGGGGAAGCCTGTTGTAGAACCAACAATAGATTTCAACCGTAAAAAACCGGCTATTCGCCAGCGAAAAAGTGATCACCAACAGTATGAACACGACATAAATTCCGTACCGCGTCAGTAAGGACAGATATTCGACACCGCGTTGCCTGTTTTCTGATACCATGATCTTAATTTTCTCCCAACAAGGCTAAATCCAAAATTTTCTCCTGATCATAATCCGGTTTTGTAATGTTACCGGTGATACACCCGTCTTTCATAACCAGTATGCGATCGCAGGTCCCGATGAGCTCCTCGATTTCAGACGAAATAAACAACCCGGCCGACCCGCTTTTAGCCAGGTCGACAATAATGGAATAGATCTCAAACTTCGCTCCGACATCCACACCCCGGGTAGGCTCATCGAGTATAAATATTTTCGGGTCATTCATCACCCATTTGCCGAAAACGACCTTTTGCTGATTGCCGCCCGAAAGGCTATTGGCCAGCTGATGTTTAACATCCGATACTTTTATCTTAAGGTCTTTGATGGCCTTTAGAGTATGTTTTTCTTTTTCCTTAACGTCGACCACACCGAATCGATTCAACAGGCGGGACATCTTTACCAGGCTTAAATTCTCGTCGACGGATTTGGTCATTAACAATCCTTCATGACGCCGATCTTCGGTGATAAACGCCATATCCTGTTTGATACACACTTCGGGATTTAAGTAAGAATGCTTGCGGGAATGAATAGAAACTTCACCCTCGTCCATTTGCTCCACACCGAACAAAATCTTGGCAAGATCCGTTCTTCCGGCCCCCATTAATCCGTACATGCCCACGATCTCCCCGGCTT
>JAPUIL010000652.1 GCA_027297085.1 Verrucomicrobiota bacterium
ACCTTTGAGTGTATTCACGATACTGATACCGTCGCCCTTAGGGACAATCTTTCCATTTATCGTTTTAGGACGAAAAGCGCCCGCAACATCCAGGCAGGTTTCCACAATATCAGGAAGATATCCATATTGCGGTAACAGCCGATTCTTTGGACCAGGTGCAATACCATCGGGCCAATGAACAATCAATGGGGTCTGAAATCCGCCCTGGTGAGTAAAATGTTTATATTCGCGGAACGGTGTGTTCGACAGCGTCGCCCAGCCTTGGCCATATTTAGTACCGCCTTTTCCGTATTGGCCCAAGTTTTTGAATTCGAATTGGCCAAGTGGGCCAGTCTCAGCCTCACCGCCATTATCAGACAAAAAGAAGATGAGCGTGTTATCCAACGCTCCGGAATCCTTGAGGTGCTGAACCAGCTTTCCGATATTCTGGTCAACCCGATCAATCATGGCTGCGTAGGTCGACATGATGGCGTCCATTTCGTTTTGTTTTTCCGGACTCAAAGATTTCCATGCCGTAACTATTTTGGGACGTGGTGCCAGCTTTGTATTCTGCGGAACCAGGCCCATGGCTTTCTGACGTTTCAATCGTTTCTCGCGAAGCACATCCCAACCCTCCATAAACCGTCCGCGATACTTATCATAATCTTCCGGCATACACTGCATGGGAAAATGAGGCGCGTTGTAGGCTAGATAGAGAAAGAAGGGATCATTATTTCTTTCTTTTTGATGATCGCCAATGAAATCAATCGCCTGTTCTGTATTGGCATCGGTAAGGTAATAACGCTCTCCACTGGCGGTGATGGGAACATTTCCGCGATATAAGTTGGCTGGATCAAAGAAATCAGAAGTGCCGGAAAGATGCCCATAAAAACGGTCGAAGCCACGTTGTATAGGCCAGGTCTCAGGTTGCCTGGAGGCCAGATGCCATTTGCCTGTTAAATAGGTGCCGTAGCCAGCGGTTCTCAACATTTCAGGCAAGGTCGGAATTGAGACATCCAACCATCCTTGATAAGCAGGCGGAATGTCAGAACGGTCTTCCTGCATTAAAGCAAAATAGGCGCGCGACTCGCCAGGTTTTGCATCTTCTCTCGTTCGGACTGGCAATATCATGTGCCCCACTCCCACTTGGTGCGGATGTAGTCCCGTCATCAAGGTTGCTCGAGTCGGACAACAGCGAGCCGCATTATAAAACTGGTCGAAACGTACTCCATCCCAAGCCAACCGATCGATGTTTGGCGTTTCCACCATTCCTCCATAACAGCCAATATTCGACCACCCCATATCATCGACCAGGATAAGGACAATATTAGGTCTATCAGCTCCAGCCAAAGAAACCAGATTCCCAACAATAATAAATAAGCCACAAAATATCTTTTTCATAATGTTTCCTTACTCATACTCTTAATCCTTATCTTATTCCTTCAACTTTGGGTCGTTCGTCTGGTAACGGAACCTGAGCCATGGGCACAAACTCATCTGCCAGTATTCGTCCATTTGAAACCGTATAACCTGCGGGTGCTTGTTCAATATCCTGCAAGCTCACTTGGGAAACACGAGCCCCAAGTTCAATTCTAAAACGGCCTACTACTCCCGAATAGTTCGGATCGTAAGCCAGATTGGTATATTCGTTTGGATCCTTATCATGGTCATACAACTCTTCCAAACCGTTCCATTCATAGAAGATGTAGCGATAGCGATTTCCACGCAGAGAATGGCCGTCTTTTTCTCCTGGGAAAGTGAAACTGGTCAAGGCGCTACGATCGCGCGTGGCTTTTGGATCCTCCAACAGAGGAACCACACTCACTCCATCGCAATGCTCAGGGACATCATAACCAGCCAGATCAACCAGTGTAGGATATACATCCAGTAAACTGACAGGCTCTGTAACAACCGTTCCGGCTTTGCCAATTCCAGGTGCCTTAACGAAGAATGGAACGTGGGTGGACTCTTCCCAAAGGGTAAATTTTTCCCAATTCTCTTTTTCACCAATATGCATACCATGATCGGACCAAAGAACCACAATGGTTTCATTCGCTTTACCGGAATCTTCCAAGGCATCGAGCAGCCGGCCGACTTGAGCATCAGCAAAACTGATCGAGGCCAAGTAAGCCTGGATGACCTTCTTCCACTGTTTATTTTCTAAAACGAACTTATGCCAGCCACGACGAGTGTGGATAAGAGCGTCCTCCAAATCGTTCTCAAGAACTTCAAGATCCGGAATCTCGTCGAGTGGATATAAATCAAAATACTTTTGCGGCACTTCCCATGGCATGTGTGGACGAAAGATTCCGCAGGCGAGGTAAAGCGGTTTTTCGCGCTTGCGTTTCAGTTCGTAGCTTGCCCATCCGACCGTTTGATGATCAGCCATTTTCTCATCTGGTGCCTGAATGGGTCCCCAGGTAAACCACTTGAGCCGTCCTCCCTTCCAACCCGGAGGATTGATGACTTCTTCCGGAGCGCTAATCTGGTGCGGCATCGGCACCGAAACACTTGGGTAATAAAAATCCCAGCCCGCCGGATCCGCCTGATTAGAGGTCAACCAGGGCGGCGCCAGCGAATGGTAAATTTTACCCCCTGCCAGGGTCTCATACCCACGGTTCTTAAAAAACTGCTCCACGGTTTCGATGTTTTTGAGAATCGGGATCTTGCGCCATTGGGGTCCGTCGTACCACACATTCTTCATAACACCGCTTTTCGACGGCTGGACCCCTGTCATATTGGCCAACCTGGATGAAGCACAAGCTGGCGACGCACAATGCGCGTTGGCAAACGTAGTAGACTCCGCCGCCAAACGATCAAGGTTCGGTGTTTTGGCAATATGCAATCCCCCAAGCGGCCCAATCCAATCGTTCATATCATCGACCGCGATAAAGAGAATATTTGGCTGTTTAGCAGTAAGTATCGAAACTCCAAATACCAAAGCCAAAATGAGAGAATAAAGTTTCTTAAAAATCATAATCTTAATCTTTCAACACCGAGTGCGGTCATCCAATCAAATCGAGAACGGCACTGCGGGGACGCATTGGCCCTACCACAAAGGAAAAAGGCAGGGCAATCGAGTCCTCGCGATACTGCATGTTTTGTTAATCGCTAAAAGTCTCATCCGGTAACCGATTCAGCTCCCCGCCCTTCAATGCTGAATCGTGGGCAAGAATTCCGGTACAGGTCCAGTTGGCTGATTGTTTGGCATTCGGCCAGGGATCGCGGTCCTGAATTAATGCATCGACAAACTCGTGTGCCAAATGCGGGTGAGAACCACCGTGGCCGGCTCCTTGCGTGAAAGACAAATGCTCCTCACCTTCTTCACCGCCATAAACCCCACCGGTCGTAAATCCTGCGATCTCATCGGGTAGCAAATGACCGAAGTCCGGGCACTCCACTTTCTCCGGAATTTCTGGCTCGGGTTTCTTGGCAGTATGCAAAACTAAGGGTTCTCCTTCGATGAGTGGCCATTCAATGGATTTCTCCAATCCATAAACGTCGATGCTCTCGCGGTACTGACGAGCCACATCAAACAATGAGCGGATGATCCGCGCGGAAAGGTCACTATTCCTCATTTTAATGTGAGTCGTCTCAATCGCAAACGGTGAGTTGTAGTGATGATGCATCTCCTCATTGATCGTTCCGGAGGGGAAACAGGATACGTATTCGGCATCCTTGCGTGGCAATCCAAGGACCGGTCCTACACAGTGCGTCGCATAATACATCGGCGGCAGACCAGGCCAGTAACCAGGCCAACCTTCCATGTCCTGCTGGTGGGATGCCTGGAGAAATTGAAGCTTACCGAGTTCACCGTCGTCATGAAGTTTCTTCATAAATAGGAACTCACGCGAATAGACTACGGTTTCCATCATCATGTATTTCAAGCCGGTTTCTTCAGTCATTCGAATGATCTCCAGACAATCTTCAACCGAGGTCGCCATGGGCACGGTGGAGGCCACATGCTTGCCAGCCTTTAGGGCTGCGATTGATTGCCCGGCATGATTGGGAATCGGCGAGTTAATATGCACCGCATCAATTTCCGGATCCTGTAAAAGTTCGTCGTAGTCGGTGTAGCGTTTTTCGACGCCATACTTATCGCCGATCTCATTTAACGCCGATTCTGTCCGCTGACAAATCGCATACATATTG
>JAPUIL010000653.1 GCA_027297085.1 Verrucomicrobiota bacterium
AGGTAGACCTCGACCTTGTCGGCTGATTCCCTGAGCACGCCATCGGCATGGGTGAGGATACTTACCTCCACGCTTCGTCCTTTGGAATTAGTGGCCAACACGATGAGTTGGCGCATCTTGGGATTCTTGGCCCAGCTCTGGTCGATGTATTCGAAGCGGTAAGCCCGTTTGTCCTGAGCATGGTTGCGGGTCCTCTCCAGCATGTATTGGCCGCTGCGCCGGGACACATCCCATTGTCCGCGACGGTAGTTCTTTTCCCAGGTGATCAGGTGATAGTCAGGCGCCTCAATGGCTTTTTTGAAGACTTCCTGGCTGAAAATACCTCGATCGATGACCCAAGTGATCATCTTATTGGCAGGGATTTCCAAGACTCGCCGAAAGCGGGGCAGCAATGCCTCGAATCGCTGACGTATATCTTGGTAATTGTCTGCACACTCCAAATACACCGGATCGCCCGCGGCCGTGTGAACAAAATCGGAGTGCAAGACTTTGTCGGCCCAGCGAATACGCGCGCACCAGCCCTTGAGCACGTTTTGCATGCCCGTGTAATGCTTGGTGTGCGGATCGAAGTAGAAGTCCTGGGACTGGCTCATCTCGACCAGTTCGGCGTTAAAGCCCAAGAGTTGGTCTACGCTTTGGGTCGCGGCCAACTCGCTCAATTGAGTGCGTTGGGGAAAGAGGCTACGTAGCGTACGGCCCAATAAGCGCCGCAAATCCTCAAAATCCAGCAACTTAGTTTCTCGTGAGTGACGAGTTCTCAAGGGAGATCGACCGGGCCACGGTCCATTGATAGTTGAAAGAGCGGCTGTTTTCGAATGGCCTCCGGGATTCGCTGTCATGGAAACTTCCATGTCGCGGCGGGCGGGTGCTGGGCGCCTCATGCACGCTTGATCACACCCCATTGATTGAATCTTCAACGGTTTTGAGTGACGAATCATGGCGGGAGCGGATGGGGCGGAGGAAAATAGAAAAAAATGCATCTATCGCTGGACTTACTTCAGCCGCGGCCCTAAAGTAGCGGGCAGTGTCATTAAAGATTCTTTCCTGTCAAGGCCGTGAAGTCAGTCAGGAGCAGCTCCAGTGGTTGCGCCGTTGGATTGAGGCGCATCCGCGATGGAGTCGTTTACGTCTGTGCAAGGAACTCTGTGAACTGTGGGATTGGCGCGCGGCTAATGGTCAGGTCAAGACCTTTGCTGCCAAGAGCTTTTTAAGAAAGTTGGAGCAGCGAGGATTCATTGAATTGCCGGCGATTCGAACGAGCATGCGACGCCAGTCTTGGGTGCGGCCGCCAATTGAGGATCGCAACCTTCCAGAGCCTCAAGGGATCGAGGATTCCTTAAGC
Source organism: Verrucomicrobiota bacterium (assembly GCA_027297085.1). Taxonomy (GTDB): domain Bacteria; phylum Verrucomicrobiota; class Verrucomicrobiia; order Opitutales; family UBA2995; genus UBA2995. Next base: position 1,343 of record JAPUIL010000653.1, read on the forward strand.
CAATTGCGTCCGCTCCACATCACTTTACTCGAGCCTGGATCGGACTTGGAACGCTACTGGCGAGCTTGCTTGGTCCGTTATCATTACTTGGGCCTGCGCAGCATTGTCGGTGAAAACCTCCGATACCTCATTAGCGATCGTCAACACCGACCCTTGGCTTGCTCGCTCTTTGGGGCCGCGGCTTGGAAATGTGCTTGCCGCGACCAATTTATCGGCTGGACACCCGAGCAGCGTCAAAACCGCTTGCATCTGATTGTCGGCAATAGCCGCTTTTTAATACTTCCCCGTGTTCGTGTTTCTCACTTGGCCAGTTGCGTTTTGGGAAAACTCACCCGTCGGTTGAACCGAGATTGGATCCTTCGATACGGACATCGAGTCGTTTTAGTGGAAACCTTCGTGCAGTCCGATCGATTCGTGGGCCACTCCTACCGGGCTGCCAATTGGATGAGTCTGGGTCACACCCGAGGCCGCACGCGTCAAGATCGGGATCATCAAATTACGGCGCCCCGCAAGCAGGTCTATGTCTATGGGCTGTCCAGGAGATTTGGCCAACATCTTTGTGGTGTCTGATGGCTGAGTACAACAAAGCACCCCCCCGGCCGGGAAGGAGGCCACCCCCTCTACAATATGAAGTTATGGCAAGTGTGGTGGACCAAAGTGGTCCTTTTAAAACCAGCCTTTAACCGTACCACTACGTTCCTTTGGTTCGCCAGTATACTTGCTGGGTTCATTATACGCAGTGACCTCATGGGCGTGACCAGCGTGATCCGTGCCTTGGGTCTCCAAAAGGGCTATTATGAGCGCCTCTTGGCATTCTTTCACAGTCAAGCGGTGAGTCTGGACAACTTGACCCACCTCTGGGCCTGCTTGGTCCTCAAGAGTTTTCCAGGGATTTGCCTCTTCGACGGGAGGATCGTCCTGGTGGCCGATGGTCTCAAATACCCCAAAAGCGGCAAGAAGATGCCGGCAGTCAAAAAGCTTTATCAATCCTCCCAGGATAATTCCAAACCCCGCTTTATATTCGGACATTCCTTCCAGGTCGTCGGTTTGCTCTGCCAAATGAAAAAGACCCTGTTCTGTGTGCCTCTAATCGCTCGCATTCACGAAGGATTGGTCTTCAGCAACCGGGATTCCAAATCCCTTCTGGATAAATTGGTCCTGATGATCAACTTCCTAAATCTTCAGAAGTTGGGCCACTGCTTCACCTTGGTCGTCGACGCTTACTATGCCTCGGGCAAGGTTATTAAACCCCTGATGGCCCAGGGCAACCATCTGGTCACCCGGGTCCGTTGTAACGCCGTGGCCTATCTCCCACCTCGCCCCAATAAAACCGCCAAAGCCGGGAGACCTCGACGTTACGGAGACAAGCGTAAGTTAGCCAAACTCTGGATTTCCAATGCCATGTCCTCCATGTCCAGTCCAGTCTACGGAGAAACCGATGTCACCCTATCTTATCGCTGCCTGGATTTGCTCTGGCGCCCGGCGGGTACTCTGGTCCGCTTTGTCTGGGTGGATCATCCAGTGCGCGGTCGACTGATCCTCATGTGCACCGATTTGAATCTTTCAGCCCAACAAATCATCGAACTCTACGGTTTCCGCTTCAAGATCGAAGTCAGTTTCAAACAGGCTATTTATACTTTGGGAACCTATCGTTACCATTTCTGGATGTCTGACATGCACCCAGCCAAACGACGAGGTGCAAACCAATACCTCCACCGGGAAACTCAATCTTATCGGGCTAAGGTCAAAAGAAAAAGGCGCGCCTACCACATCTATGTTCAGGTCTGCATCATCGCTCAGGGCCTCGTGCAGTATCTCTCCTTACGACATGCCGATGACATCTGGAAATTCTTCGGCTCTTGGATCCGTACCATCCGTCCCGATCAATGCCCTTCGGAACAGGTCGTTGCCGTCGCGATGCGCAATACGTTCCCTGAATTTCTTAAAGATGATTCCGGTGATTGCAACTTGCAGAAATTCCTGCTCGAACGTATAGATCTCCATCGTTCCGAAGGTACACGACTCGCCGCATGAACTCACAAGCCAGAAGAATTCATCACTCTTGAGTTTTATAGGGTGGGTTAGTTTATTTACCCGACTATGAGCCATGAACTGTTGAGTAGCGTTATCATTCATTTCCACACTCTGATTTAATACCGCTCCACTTTTCC
>JAPUIL010000654.1 GCA_027297085.1 Verrucomicrobiota bacterium
CGGGGATGAAGGCGAAGCTGCACAAGCACCACATCCTATGCAATAACCTCCTTCAACAATCGTCCCTATGATTGAAGATGCTTTTGTTTTTTCGAGATTAGGGATCGTCATGAACGAGCAGGTTGTAAAATCGATGAAAGGAGTTGCTTAGTCAAGACTTCGAAAATCCAACGTGTCTTTTATAATGTAATGTAAAAAAGATGGAGGGATTCACAACTGTCCGACGGAAATTGTTGCGACTTCCAAATACTTGGAAATTGAGGTATTGCATTTTAAAAACCAATGTTTCATATCACAAGAGCCTAACCATCGTAGTACGAAAGCATTTTAAACATGAAAACTTCACTCATTCTTTTCTCCCGTTTCTCTTTAGCTTTGCTGCTCGGCGGCTTGTGTTTAAACACCCTGTTCGCGGAGGTGACCACAAGAGTGGAAGAAGGAACGATTGAAATCAGTGTTTCTGGAATGCCAGTACTGACCTACCACGCTAAAACCGTGGTTCCACCCGAAGGCATGGATGAAGTATACGCACGAAGCGGATTCATTCATCCGATTTACTCACCATCGGGAAAAGTTCTTACGGACGACTTCCCAATCGGCCATGTTCACCAACACGCTTTGTTTTCTGCTTGGACCCGAGCTACATTTAAACACGAAATGGTTGATTTTTGGAACCAAGCCGGGGGGATAGGTTTGGTTGAGCACGTAAAAATCAAAGAAGTAAAAAAAGCCTCGTTTGAGGTGGAATTACAACAGATCAGTAAGAAACAGGGGCCAGCAATTCGTGAAGAATGGGAAGTTTCGGTAATAGACAGTAGCGATCCATTCATCATCGATCTAGAGATCGAACAAGCGTGTGCAACGAATGACGAGGTCTACTTACATCCATACCACTATGGCGGCTTTGCGTTTCGCGGAAGCGCTCACTGGAGCGAGGAGGATGAAGCCCACTACGAGGGATCGATGAAAGTCCTTACCGAGGAAGGAATTACTGATGTGGAGAAAAGTAATCACACGCGCCCACGTTGGATTGCCGTCCATGGCCTGATAGACGGTGAGGAGTCTGGACTGGTTATCATGGACCATCCTTCGAACTTTCGGCATCCTCAACCCATTCGAGTACACCCGAAAATGCCCTACTTTGTATTCTCGCCAGTCGTCGAAGGCTCTTTTATTCTAAAACCTGGATTCACTTATACTACCCGCTTCCGAATTGTGACCTTTGACGGCGAACCAGATGCCAAGCGTATAGAGAAATGGTATAAAGACTTCTCAAAGAACAAGCCGAGGAGTTGACCGGTTACTGTCCATCGTTAAAATAAATACGCAGGTTTTTTGTGGAACGGCCACAGGCGACAATATCTAGTCGGCCGTCACCATCCAAATCACCTAGTTTTAGATCTTCACAGGCCATACCATCCGGGTCGATATCCACCGATCTCCATTCTTTACCCTGTCCGTCCAAAGGTATAAACAGTTTGATACCAATGTTTTCAGGATTGCCGCGATTACCGCGCCAACCCACAACGATTTGATCAGAACCGATCCCGAGAAGATCGCCACATGCAAGGGCGTGCCCATCCGCCATTTCTTCGAACAACACACTGCGTGTGCCTAGCCTGCGGCCACTTCCTCTCTCAGGAGGGGTGTAGCTGACCAACTGATTTCCATGCATGGGCTCTACCGTGGTTACAAAAAGTCCTCCACCAGGCAGGTTACCAGACCTAACCTCACCAGCACCCACAAAGCCTGTATCACCTTCCTCACTGCCTATTATTTGACGACTACGCCAGCCACCATCACCTTGACGGAACAAAAACACTCCTTCAACTCCAGCGATTAAGAGTACTTCGTTCTGATTACTTCCGGGCAGATTGGTCATGATTTCCAAATTATGGGTCTTATGCATATGGTCATCGATCAGTTCCGTTTCCCAAACATCTTTAGGATTGGACGGCATTTTGTAAATCAAGGCCTTAACCCCTGCTCCTTCGCCGCCCTTGTTATCGCGACCATGCAAGGGCAAAACCACCAATTCAAAATCATTGCCGGGTGTTTGAATCCAACGCATGCGGTGAACTGTTGGTTCATGGTGCAGCCGAACAGGTTTCCACGGCTGGGTGCGATCTTTAGCCGGGACCAAATAATGTACACTGCCGCTTTTGGCGGCATCCGAAGTTTCTCCGGGATTCCATTGAGCACCCACTGCCACCTCTGCCTTACCGTCTCCATCGATATCGCGCGCGTCTATGCAGACATGATCTCGGTCTGTCAGGTTTTCAACCATGAGGTGTTTTTTCCAAGTTGGGTTCTCATACCATGAAAATTGGTTCTTATCGGCCAAAACGATGTCCTGCATTCCATCTCCATCTATATCAGCCAGGACAACGCCGTACCCAATCTCCAGCTTGGAATCCACCTCTACGGTGCGAAAGATTGGGACTTGTATATCGGCCGCGAACAAAGATACCGCAGTCGTAAAAGAGAGAAGAAGGAAGACTTTTTTCACGGAGTCATTGATAGGAACGCCCGATAAAATTGGCAACAGTCATTTAAACCAAAGGAAATCCTAAGAGCTGGAATGCTGGTCTACTCAGAAACAGGATTCCAGGAGAGCTGTCGTATAAGAGCAAAGCGTTTCTCTTCACGCGGTCCATCCTGAGAAAACAGGCCGAATCGCTGAGTTTCGATATCAAGTGAAGGAGTACTTGCCGCGGCATGCCAGGACTTATTTTCAACAAGTCGCCAGTAACCTCGGACGGTATCACCATCGACTTCCAACCTGAGTTGTGCCCGATTGCCTGGGATTTCAATTTTGGCGAGGACTATGCGCTTTTTATCAAATTCCTGAGCCATGACTACGAAGTGAGGGCCATCGATGTGTTCAACAACCAATTTAACAAAAGAGTCGTCGTTTAGGTACACCAGCAGACCACATTGCTCCCATTTGCCAATCGCGTCTACGAGCTCAACATCGGCGAGCGTTAAGGCTCTTTCGCCAGTTGGATTTTTGGCAAGAAGTAAATTCTTACTCCGCTCCCCTGCCCAGATACGATCG
>JAPUIL010000655.1 GCA_027297085.1 Verrucomicrobiota bacterium
ACCCCAAATTCCGGGATAAACATCATAGACCTGCACCACTCTTTCCGGCTGAGGAATAGGTGGGGGACTCAATAACGCGTCCAAGATAGTAAAAACAATTGTATTTCCAGCGAGGCATATGGCTAAGGTAAGTACCACCGCAGCCGTAAAACTTTTGCTTTTCCAAAGTAATCGGATGGAATAATTAAGATCGCGTATCAGATCCGTGACTACTCGCGTTCCCCAGGAATCACGGCAGTCTTCCTTGAGGTTTTCGACATTGCCAAAACCTTTCATCGCCTTTTTTCGCGCAACCTCCGATTGCATGCCGGCCTTGATGTTCATTTCTGTCCGCATGGCAATGTGAGCTTCGATCTCTTCCTCAAGATCGGAGTTCTTTCGCGTGTGACGAAACAGGGCTGCCAGCCAGTTCTTGATACGATGGAGAACTTCCATGGTCAGTGTATCCGAATTTTAGTGAGGTTCGCCCAGAACATTGCCGATCGCAGCAGCGAGCATTTCCCAGGACTCGCGTTCTGTTCCTAATCGCTTTTTTCCTATGGCTGTCAGTTGGTAATACTTTGCACGGCGATTATTTTCTGTCTGGGCCCATTTAGACTTTATCCAGCTCCGTTCCTGCATGCGATGCAATGCCGGGTACAGAGAGCCTTCCTCTACCCTTAGCACCTCTTTCGAAAGCACATGGATCTGCTGTGCGATCCCAAAGCCATGGTTCGAACCATTGGCCAATACTCGGAGAATAAGCATCTCCAAGGTTCCCTGAGGAAAATCTACTTTCTTCATTACTTCACCTATTTCGACTAGGGGAATAACTGTCCTTCCCCTAGCTCGTCAAGGGTAAAGACAAATATATCCCGGTCGTTTTGCAGAAATCGAGCTCTGTTACAGAATTGGCAATAGTGTAACAGTGATAGGAAGCCTGACTCGCAAATTCTGAAACAGAGTTACCAATTGTGTTTCAGCGCCGGAAACGGAGAGGTGAGGGTTTTTCAGCTACTGGTGTTCCTCCATCCAAAGCAAAAGTGCCGTATCGAAGGCGGCTGCTTCCTCGTAATGTGGCCAATGACCGCTCCTTTCGAACACCCGGAAGGTCAAGTCACGAAACATCGGTCTGATGGGATCCCATGAAGACGGCGGCAACCGCGACTACGCGGGCTGGAAGGTGGTTGGCTACCCGGGTCCTCGGCATCAAGCGGGCGGATATACGCCCGGTCAGATGGTGGGAGAAGAGCCGATTCGACCGATTTGGGAACAATCGTAAAGATAGTATTGTAATACCCTATTCAGGCCCCAAACGGTCTGCTTACCCGCCACCTAGCCCTGCGGATCTAAGGGTTACAGCAGGATCATGGGCGATTACTGCCAAATTCCTGCCAAAAAATGTTCAGTATCCGATATATAACTTATGGTAGCGGCAGAGGTTTTGGGCTTTTGTATTCCAAATACTGCTCAACAGATTTCGGACAACCTTGCCTATATTTGACAGACATAGTTGACGATGTGTCCGTCGTCAAATTCCAACACGGATCAATTGGAGTTCTTTTGACATTGTTCGCTGCCACACAAACAATCTAACCAGTGCTTGACTTCTCAATTCCTTACCTTAATGTAAGGCACTTAATTTTATGTAAGGAAATGATTGCAACCGTCACAAGCAAAGGACAAATCACGCTACCAGCATCAGTCCGTAAGGCGCTTAAAATAAAGACCGGCGACAAGCTGGACTTTGAGGTAACAGAAGACGGTGAAATTCGTGCAAAACCTATCTCCAACAATCTGGCATCTCTGGCGAACGTCTTACCAAAACCCAAGCGTAGGTTGACCCAAGCGCAAATGGAGGCTGCCATTCGCAAAGGAGTATCCAAGTCACTGTGACCGGCCTGGATACCAATATTCTGGTTCGCTATTTCACCAGGGATGATCCCAAGCAATGGAAACTGGTTAACACTTTTCTAGAATCCAATTGCGACTCAAAAAATTCCGGATGGATCTCTTCGATTGTTCTTTGTGAAGTGGTTTGGGTTTTATCCACGGGCTATGAATATTCGAAGTCGCAAATTATCACACTCCTTAACCAGTTGCTCCTGACCGCCGAACTTCGAATGGAAGCCCACGACACCGTCCGACAGGTAATCAAAGATTACGAAACTGGCAACGCAGACTTTTCCGATTATCTGATTGGGCGGCTTAATCAGAAAACTGGATGCGAAACTACGATTACTTTCGATAAGAAAGTGGCGGCACATCTGAGTTTCACGCTACTGAAGTGAAGGCCAATATTTCCACATCACTTGAAGTCCCCTTGCCAATTTCACCTTATTTGCGTAGCCATTGCCCATGGCAAAATCGGATCCTTCCCTGAATCGACGAAAGTTCCTCACAGCAACCGGCGCAAGTCTGGGTCTGATCGCAACTGGTTGTAAGCCAAAGTCGGAACCATCGCCAAAAACCGTAGAGACCCCTCCACCGGTGGAAATTCCGACGGTGGTGGATACACCGCCGAAAACCGGTCGCGACATCGAAGAATTATTGGAATTCGAGTATACAGATGAAGAGTGGAACCAGTTACTTACAAATTGGGAAGATCGGCTGGATAAAATACGAGGAGTTAGAGAACTAAATCATCCGAATTCCTTGGCACCGGCCCAGGTATTTGATCCGCGCTTGCCTGGAATTGAATACGAATCGGAAGAATCCTCTTTAAGGTTGGCTGATAATCCGGACACAATACCGGAGAACGAAGAAGATATCGCATTTGCACCAGCGACTCACCTTGCTCATTGGGTTCAAAGTCAACAAATCACGAGTCTCGAGTTAACCGAACTCTATCTCGAGCGTATCCAGAAATATAACCCAACGCTACAGTGCTTTATAACTACGACTCCAGAGCTCGCGCTTGAACAGGCCAAACAAGCAGATGAGGAGATACAAGCTGGAAAGATTCGCGGGCCACTCCACGGTCTTCCTTACGGCCTAAAAGATCTATTCGATACAAAAGGTATTTCCACTACCTGGGGTGCAGCCCCCTACAAGGACAACGTCCCAAACTCCGATGCGCACATCGTTAAAAAACTCCGGGACTCCGGAGCCGTTTTGCTCGGTAAGACCAGTTGCGGCGCAATCGCCTATGGAGACATCTGGTTCGGCGGCGTGACCCGCAATCCCTGGGACACCCGCGAAGGTTCGTCCGGTTCCAGTGCGGGTTCAGCATCTGCTACCGCGGCGGGATTGGTCGCATTTTCAATCGGCACAGAAACTCAGGGATCCATCATAAGCCCATCTACGCGCTGCGGCGTAACGGGTTTACGCCCCACCTTTGGCCGCGTCGGTCGGACTGGAGGGATGACGCTCTGCTGGAGTTTGGACAAGGTTGGCCCTATCTGCAGATCCGTGGAGGATACCGCTATCGTCCTACACGCAATCAACGGACCAGACCAACACGATCCCGGATCGATTCCTACGCAGTTCAGTTACGACGGTGAACTGGATATTTCAAACCTAACGGTCGGTTATGATCCTCATCTTTTTAACGACCCAGAAACAGCGGAATTGAATAAAGTCGCTCTGGAAACGGCCAAAGAAATCGGAGTACAATTGAAGGAGATTACCCTGCCACAAGCTGATCGGCGTGGTCTTCAAATTCAACTTCAAGCAGAAGCAGCCGCCGCATTTGAAGAGCTTACCAAATCCAACCGCGATGACGAAATGCGGTGGCAAGTCGATCGAGCGTGGCCGAACAGTTGGCGCCAGGCCCGTTTGATTCCCGCGGTAGATTATATACAAGCCGGCCGTCTCAGGCGGTTGTTCATGCAGGAGATGCACCGACTCTTTGAGGAACACAACCTGCTGCAGAATCGCCGGCAGTTCCTGAAGGCGTCCGGCATGGG
>JAPUIL010000656.1 GCA_027297085.1 Verrucomicrobiota bacterium
TTGATCTGGATGGCACACTGACCGATCCCAAAGCCGGTATCACCGGTTTCATCCAGCACGCCCTTGAAAAACTGGACCAACCCGTTCCAGATAAAGACGAGCTCACCTGGTGCATCGGTCCCCCACTCTACGACAGTTTTCTGGAACTTCTGGAAAACGATGCCGATGCCGCTGAAAAAGCCATGGGATTCTATCGCGACCGTTTCGAAACGGTGGGAATGTTTGAAAACGAATTATATGCCGGAATACCTGACTGCCTGAGGCAACTGAAAGAAGCAGGCATTTCTCTCTTTGTGGCAACTTCCAAGCCTCACTTTTACGCCAAAAAAATCGCGGAGCACTTTGGTATCTCGCACTTCTTTAATCACATCCATGGCAGCGAAATGTCCGGAGAACGGGTGAATAAAGTGGAGCTGATTAAATACATTATCGAAACAGAGAGTCTCGATCCTTCCAAGACCATCATGATCGGCGATCGCAAGCATGACATTCTAGGAGCGAAACGATTCGGGATACGAACTATCGGTGTGTTGTACGGTTATGGATCGAAAGAGGAACTGATTGAGGCAGGGACGGATGAGTTGGTGAAGTCAGCGGGAGAAATCGCGGAATTAATTCTGTAGAAACAGTTTTCGTTGGTCTTTCATAGCTGAAGAAAGCCTGCACACTATAAGTCTCAATCACTGCTTTTCATCCTATTTGTCGGCTGGACATTTATTGCCGATGCGAACTCAATACTCGTTCACGTATCGAAATAGCAGACAATCTTCTCAAATATGAAAAACACTACAGTTTCCCTAGTCCTGATTGCTTTCCTCCCCTTGATATTAAATAGCCAGAACAAAATCGGAACCGGACCAATCCTTGAACTCTACAAGCAGAACTGCTCAGCCTGCCACGGGCAAAATATGGAAGGCGGTCTGGGCAGCTCTCTCATTGACGATGTCTGGAAATACGGGTCTTCCGATGAGGATATAGCCAAAGTCATTCGTGAGGGCGTTCCGGCCATGGGCATGATTGCCTGGAAAGACGTTCTGACTGAAAAACAAATTCGCGCCCTGATCATTCTCATGAAAGAGCAAAAGTTGCTGGCAGAATCTACCGGAATTTTGGAAAAGGTTAAACCCTTAGGCGGCGTATTCTCTACCGAACACCACAACTTCAAATTAGAGAAAGTCACCGAATTAGATGACATATTATGGTCCATTGCCTTTCTACCGGATGAATCAATTCTGATTACTCAACGGAGTGGAAAACTGTGGCACCTGGTTGATGGTAAAAAAACGGAGATTACCGGCATGCCCAAAGTAAGAGCTGTCAGCCAGGGAGGGTTACTGGAAGTCGCTCCCCACCCTGACTACAATAAAAACGGATGGATATACCTATCCTTCAGCGAAGATGTGGGAGCCAAGATCGACGATAAGCCGGCATCCATGACGGCGGTTGTCAGAGGGCGAATTAAAAACAACAAATGGGTGGATGAGGAAGAAATCTTCCGCGCAGCTCCCAAGTTTCATACCGTCAAGGGAGGACACTACGGTTCCCGGTTTGTATTCAAAGACGATTACCTTTTCTTCAGTATAGGTGAACGTCAGGAGGGAGAACCGGCGCAGGATCTTACTTTGCCCAATGGGAAGGTGCACCGGCTATATCATGATGGTCGAGTTCCCGAAGGAAATCCCTTCTACAACGAACCGGGTGCTTACAAAAGCATTTGGAGCTACGGACACCGAAATCCACAAGGGCTGGACCTGCATCCGGTCACCGGTGAATTATGGGAGACAGAACACGGTCCACGCGGCGGCGACGAGTTGAACATAATCCGACCTGGGAGAAATTATGGCTGGCCGATCATTACCTTTGGTATGAACTACAATGGAACTCCCTGGACGGACAAAACGCATATGGAAGGCATGGAACAACCGGTTCATTATTGGCTACCATCTATTGCCACCTGCGGAATCGATTTTTACGAAGGAAATGAATTCCCGGAATGGAAACATAACTTGCTCGCTACAGGTCTGTCCGCCGAGGAATTGCAGCGCCTGGTTATTGAAGACGGCAAGGTGATACATATTGAAACCATCCTGAAAAAACAGGGACGGGTCAGAGACGTTGCTTCCGGACCGGACGGACTCATCTATGTGTCGATAAACACAAGAGATCCCAATCACGGTACCCTTTACAAAATGGTGCCGCTGGGAGAACCGCGCTGGACAAGCCTTTTCAATGGACGGGATCTCAGCGGATGGGAAGTACGGGACGGAACGTCCACCGTGCTGGTAGACGATGGCGCCATGGTGGCTTATCACCAGGGTACAAGCGGTCATACCTACCTCACCACCAAGAAAACATTTAGCGACTTTATTCTCGAACTCGATGTGAAAGTCGTTGGCGACTTGAACTCGGGGATTTTGCTGCGCGGCGTAAGCAATCCTAGATTCCGCAACGGTAAAGTGCATGGTTACCAAATGGAAATCGACCAATCCGAACGGCAATGGACCGGCGGTATCTATGAGGAAATGGGCCGCGGCTGGCTTTACTCGCTCGAAGGCAAAGATGATGCCCGCAAAGCCTATCGTCCTTCGGACTGGAATCACTACCGCATAGAGGCCATCGGCGAACACTTCCGAATCTGGGTGAACGGTGTGCCTACTCTAAACATGGCTGACAAGAAGACCACGGAAGGTGTCATTGGTTTTCAGATACACAATCTCCCTAAAGGCGGTGGTGGCGGAGCGGTCCATATACGCAATGTCCGGATCGTATCCGAAAAGGCGGGCGATCAAATCCAAGGCATATCTATTCCTGAAGTTGAAATTGAAGAAGCCAGCCGTGTGGGTGATGCATGATTGGACCAAAGCGAATTATTACAAAACTTCTATTTAGCTGCTTTTGCCTGAGCCTGGTTGTAACCACCGGGGCTAATGGTACGAAGATTTTGTTTCTGGCGGGCGAACCAAGCCACGGGTGGAACGCCCATGAGTTTGTAGCCGGTAGTGAGCTATTGGCCAATTGCCTGAACGAAAGTGGTCTTGGCATTGAGGCAGTTGTCAGAGAAGGCTGGCTGATGTCTCAGGATTTCATAGTAGATTGGGATGCTATCGTTCTTTATACCGACGGGGAGGACAAACATGTAGCCAAGGGGCGCACCCAGTATCTGAGAAATTTCTTTGAAGAAGGAACCGGCATCGTTGTTCTTCACTATGCCCTTGAAGGTGCTGATCAGGAAATGAACGAATTCTACCTCAATTCAATAGGCGGATATTTTGAAGTGAATTGGTCTGTAAATCCCCAGTGGACACTCGATAACGTAAGCTTGGCCGAGCACCCCATCACTTCCGGGGTTAGTTCTTTTCTAACTGAGGACGAGTGGTATTTCCACATGCGGTTCCGTGGCGGCATGAAAGGTGTAACACCCATATTATCTACCTTGGCTACGGAAAAAGCCCTCGGACAAGATGGACCACGATCCGGCAATCCTACTCTACGCGAAGAACTGAAGAACGGCGTCCCCCAACATTTGGCTTGGGCGGCAGAAAATCCGGGCAAAGGCCGGGGCTTCGCTCTCACCGGTGGTAATTTTCACCACAACTGGTCACAGGATGATTTCAGGAAACTGGTTTTGAACGGAATCGCGTGGACAGCTGGTGTGGACATACCTTCGGATGGTATCGCCTCCCAAGTTTCCGGGTTGATCAAATACAAGACGATTAGCGAAGCGATTGCCCGCAACGATGTGGTCGATGTAAAGCGACATCTGGAACGAACTCCAGATGTGGTTAATACACTCGGCAGATCCAAGATGACACCGCTGCAAGAGGCGATTATGCGTAAAAAACCGGAAGCGGCTTTGCTCCTTCTTGAAAACGGAGCCGATCCGAATGTTGTCACTTCTCGTAGCCAGACAGCTATGCATTTGGCCATCGACCGGGATCTACCAGTCATTGCCAAAGCTGTTTTGAAAGCCGGGGTTGATTTAAGTATTCGCGACAGCCAGGGCTGGACTGCTCTTCATCTTGCGGGTGCCAAAAACAGGAATGGCATCGCCGAATTACTTATTGAAGGGGGAGCGGATGTTAAACGCTTGAGCGCCGCTGGAGGCACCCCACTCCATGAGGCAGCCGTAGGAGGAAATGCCGAGCTCATAAAATTATTATTAGACGCAGGAGTGGATCCCACGGTTATATCTGACCACGATAAATCCGCCCTTGATATCGCCAAAGAGTACGAAAATGTGGTCGCAGTAAAGATCCTAGAAAAACTGTAGGAGGGGGCTTTACGCCCCGATTTGTTCTGGATTCACAATTACCACCGATGCTAATTGTTTGAATGATATTAAAAAAAAATGAGGGATCTCTTAAGAGGACATGCAGCATTGAGAAAAGGCCGATGGTCGGAGAACAACTGTATGTACTTTCTTACAATTTGTTTGGAGAAGGAAAATTTTGGATTGGATGCTAAAGAGATTTTCAACTCAAGTCTTAGCATTCTTATAAACTTGGAATCCGAATCTTGTATCCGATTTCACGCGATTATTCATATGCCAGATCATCTCCACCTACTGATTGAACTAGAAAACCACGCCGAACTAAGCGAATCAATAAGGTTATATAAAGGAAGGATGACACCCATTCTCAGAGGAAAAAAACTTAAAATGGTTTCTTTTACCGCCGATTGAGAGAATCGGATTCAGTTGCTCTAATATTGAGATATATGATGATGAATCCCTACCGAAACAAGCTGCTTACTCCAGATGAGATTTGGCCATTTTGGTATTGTTCAGATGATGCCAAACTATGGATGTCTGCTATTGGGGAAGAAGATAGGCCTTTGCCAAATTGGCTTTAGTCAAAGAAATCGGGGCATAAAGCCCCTCCTACAGTTTGGATTTAAAAACTAGCTCTCCGATTCTCTCATTCGATTGAGCTCATCTTCAAGCCTCTGCCGTTGCTCTTCCAATTGCTCCTTATTCAACTCGCGCGGCACCTTTATTGGCTCCGGTATGCGCACGGTTATTTTGGCAAAAGGTTTGGGGACAATTAGCTGATCCCACGATTTTGCCCGCCAGGCACGGTCGGCAGAATAAGAAAATAAATAAATGGGTGCTCTAGACAACTGGGCTAGCACGATTGCTCCTGCCTTGGCCTTATACACCGGTCCCTGCGATCCATCAGGCAAGATAACGATGGAGCTCTTCTCTTTTTGGATCACCCTAAACAAACTTCTAAGCGCCTTGCTACCACCTCGATTTGAAGATCCTCTGATCACATGAATTTTGGCCCACTTTCCCACGCGGTAACCGATTTCGCCGTCTCGAGACTGGCTGACCATCTGAGTCAAATTGAATCCCTTTCGGCTCAAAGCTGATTCCACAAAGATACCCATGTAAAACATGCGATTATGCCAAGCGCATAAAATAACCGGATCCTCCCGGTCGAGCAGTTCTTGAACACGGCCCTCGCCTTCAATAAACTTGACACGATAGGTAGCTCCCAGCAGGCGCATAATGCCCCGCAGAAGAATCGCCGCACAAAAAGACTTGAACGTATTAGATTTCCTAGGTGAGGAATCTTTAGCCATACGGCTAGGCGTTCACTTGATTCAAAAGATCTCCGACAGTCTCCATAGCAGCCGCATCTTCGTCGGAAATCTCAATATCTAGAGCTTCCTCCAATTCAAACAACAATTGCAGAGCCATTGGGGAGTCGATTCCCAAATGGGCAGTCAGTTCGGTCTCGGCATTAAATTCGCTCCGGTCTTTACCCGTCAATTTAGTTAGGATTTCGAATACAGTATTTTCAGTGCTCATATGTTTTCGGCAAATGGTAGTTAAAAGGTTAGTTCAATCGCTCAATTCTACCCTGTAAATAGTCTTCTTTCAATGCACTCCGCTTTATTTTACCACTGGTGGTCTTTGGTATCTGCCCGCGACGAATAAAAGCAAGATCCGCTAGTACCAGGCTCATGACCCGGCCAATCCGGCTCCGAATTTTGTCATCCAATTCTTTAAGCGCATCAGGATCCGTCAGCGATGTCTCAATCACGAGCACGGGTTCTTCGCCCGCACTTCCACGAACGATAGAGAAAGCCCCACAACGTTCGACTCCGCCCCGGCCACGGACTTCTTCTACTTGCCACTCTATATCGTGCGGCATAAGGTTCTCGCCACGAAGAATCAAAATCTCCTTAGCCCGGCCCACAATATAAAGCTCCCCGTTCCGAATGAAACCCAGGTCTCCCGTTTTCAGCCAATCTTCCGTAAAGGTGGAGGCAGTGGCTTCCTCGTTCCGATAGTAGCCAGCAAAGATGCTCGGGCCTTTGGCCTGAATCGCTCCCAGTTTTCCTTCTGCAAGAATATCAGTATCATTCGCAGGATCGACCACCCGCACCTCTGTATCAGGAATTGGGGTACCACAACAAACTACTGGTTCAACAGGTTGAGCTTCCGGATCCTGATCGGGCACCGCCACACGAATTCCCCTTCCAGTTTGATCAAAAGTTAAGCCGAGAGTGGATTCTGCCATGCCATAGCAAGGCATAAAGTGCTCGGCTTTGAGGCCAGTAGGTTCCATCTTTTTGAGAAAGGCAGCCATAGTATCCGGCCTCACCATTTCAGAACCTATACAAAACCGCTTGGGTTGAGACAAATCGATACCCTCCAGTTGAGCATCTTTGATGCGCTCCACACAAAACTGGTAACCAAAAGTGGGAGCAGGAGAAACAAAGCGTCTACCTGATCCGGCCTCCAACCATTTAAAAGGCCTGGCCAGGAATGTGGTAGGGTTCATCAGTATGATGTCCTTACCGGTTGAAAGTGCAAAAATGACTCCGATCAGGCCCATATCATGATTGAGTGGCAACCAGGAGACCAGGGACTCGTTCCAGGCTTCAGACGTTTCAGCGTAAGGACCGCCACAGGCAGAATCCAAAGAAAAGACGTTATGAACCAAGGTCTGGTGCAGAATCATTACCGCTCTGGGCATGCCGGTCGAACCACTGGTAAACTGAAGGAAAGCCATGTCCTTCGCAGATGCAGCATAGGCCTCCTTAATCGGTGCGCATTCTCTAGCCAGTAGTTCTGTGGCGGATACGCAAATAGCTGACAGCGATTCAATGCCTTTTCCCTGAATGTACTCAACCAGATTATCGTTGCTGACGATATGGTTGGCATCAACCACCGACCTAAATCGCTCAAGTCGTTCATGGAAATTTGAGGTAGGACCCAGCCCGCCAATGGGAGGAGCAATGGCGGCTGGTAGAGCTCCCAGATAAACACAGCCCAACCAGAGGTCGAGTAGCTCCCAGCAAGTAGGCAATGAGACCAGGATCCGGTCACCCGCTTCAACACCTTGGGCGCTTAAACACCCGGCAGCTTTTTGCACGCGTTTTAAAATCTCCGGGTAGAGACGCGTCTCCACCTCAATACCTCTACGGTCGTAAATACTGATTCCTTTGTCCTGGTGTTTTTCGACACACATTTCCAACAAATCCGTCAGGGTAATACCCTTGTTATCCTGCAGGATGGTAGAATCCTTTCCCCGAATAAGCGACATAGGGGGAGCTGCGGTCTGATTTTCGGTACTCACTCTCCTACAGCAACGATCATGTCCTCATCCTTGATCTTCTCGCCTTCGGTGGCCTTCCGACCCGCGAGGATCGATTTTTCGAGACGCCGTTTGGTAATATTATCGACCTCGTAAATAATTTTTTCCCGATCCATTCCGATTGAAACAAGCTCATCCTTAAGAGCGTCCAGAATAGGAGCCACTCCCTCACATACGTACAATCGGCGTTTTTCCAAATGTGCGGCAAATGTTTCAGCCTTCTCGACTCCGTCCTTCTCGTAGATCTCCTTAAACCGGTCGCACATATAGACATGGTTAAATCCGAGGTGGCGGGCCTCATCATCAAGTATGCCTGCGCAGATCTCGCTCAGAACCGGATCAAAATCCAGCTCGCGAAACTCGTGACTGACTATTTGCGCAAGCGTCTCACTCACCAGCACTCCAGTAAGCCATTCGACGGGATCCTTGGAAATAATACGGCTCTGAAACAAATAGCCGGACGGGAATCGGCGAATCGAAAGGGGCTCGCGGTTCAGCCGGTGAAAATAGCGGGTAAACAATTCCGTATGCCGCGCCTCGTCCACGGCCCAGGTAGTGAGGAAAAACTGGCCCTCCACTTCTGATCGGTGCCCAAGCACAGGTATCAAGCCGGTGACGCTGTAGAGAGCGGATTGTTCTCCGGTAAGCACGGGGGTGAGAACCTTGGCCAAATCGTCCAACTTGGACTTTTTTATATTGGGCATGGCCTTTTTCCAGTCGATATCTTCAGCAGACCACTGCTTGTTTATTCCTTGGTACCACAGGCGCATTTGACGCTCATTTGTCAGGTCAGGCAGGACTTTATAAATATTCATAAGGACAATGTTAACTTGTCTTAAAGAAACCATTTAGGCACCAGCCTGCAACCGAATCGAGGTTATTTTTTGGGCATGAAATAAAGTATTAATCGCCGTTGCACGGTATTGTGGATGGCCTAATGATCCAGCAAATTTGTATTTCAACCCAGTTTCGACGAAATGAATCAGATAATCAGTTCTTATGTAGAGGAAAGAAGGTTACTCGAAATGCCTGGATTCGTGAGGGACGAGTTAGATTATGCTATTCGCTATACGCCTATCGAACAAAATGCATTTGGGATAATCTGTTTCACTCGGGCAAGTGGAGAGAACATAGACGAATTCATCGAAGAACAGGTTTCATTTATTGAGCAAAAGAATTTAGATTTTGAATGGAAAGTATATGACTTCGACCAACCATCTTACCTGAGAAAAAAGCTGCTTGAGAAAGGGTTTGAGGAAGGAGACACCGAGGCGTTTATGGTTTATGATCTATCCAGGTTCAGAGTCGAAAACCTCGATCGAAGTAGATTTGAGAATGTGCAAAGGATTGAAGATCCAGAGGGATTGCGAGAGGTGATAAAATTTCAGGAAACAATCACAAATGTTTCACTACCCTGGATACTGAATTACTTAAGAACTATCGACGTAGCAGTATTCGGTATGTACGAAGAAAAATCTTTGATCGGAACCGGATGGATTGAGTACCAAAATAATTCCGAGTATGCGGATATTCATGGAGGTGCTGTGCATCCCGATTTTAGA
>JAPUIL010000657.1 GCA_027297085.1 Verrucomicrobiota bacterium
GCTGATCCATTCGCCCTCTTGTCCCCATCGTTTGTGATCCCAACCGTGGTTCCAGAATTCCACAGACCCACTCTGCTGCTGAGTTCTTAACCATTCGAAATAACCGGCTTCATCCTCCTGCAACGAATCGCAGATGATGCCGATAGACACATTGACCTGCAGTTTACTGGACAGCTCGATAAACCGGTCCCATTTCGCAGTCGGCTTAACAAGATCATCTGCCTTGATGATCGCAATTTTCGTGGGCACGTCTGAAGCATTGTTCGAAAGAACGTCGTTTGAGGTCGTTATGCTCAATGCGATCAGGAATACAGCCTGCAAAAGCTCCTTCACCATGGTGCCTTTTACGCTGTCCCGAGGCGCACAGATCGCAAAACTAATCTTTTCTGCAGTTCCCGAGCAGCAGGTCACGTTTGAGCAGGGGGTCAAACCTCGAATCCCGCATTGGCATGCACGATTGCAAGGAATGACCCCATGGCCTCCATTGATAAGGGAACTTATTTAGAAAGCGCTTAACTTTGGTTCATTCAAGTCAGGTCTTGAGGATTCCGGGCTTTTCTGAGAATCTGAGAAGATGCAAGTCCGAGGAAACGTCCCCCAGACCATTCGATCCTTTAGCCGACGGCAATTCATGAATACTGCTGCCTTGGGTGCCGCCGCCATCGGCTTTGGGGCGTTCAAGCCCGAGAAGCACCAGTTCATCATCCGCTTTGACACCGAATCCCGGCGTCGGGAAGGAATGAAGGGGTTTTTTGAGAAAGTTGTTTCGGTCCAGCGTTCTAACGAAATCCCGGTTTCCTTCTTCTGCCAGGGATCGGCAATCGTGAAACGGGAGTCAGAATTCCGGGCATTTCACCAGGAGATCAACGGGGACCAACTATTTGATATACAGGATCACAGTTACTCCCATGTGGGCCTCGGTTACGCCGAAGGAAAGTCCATTGAGGTCCTTAGGGCGGACTACGAAAATTCCTTCTCCACTCATGAAAGAGTGTTTGGTTCACGACCGATTGGTGTATCTCTGTGCGGTACCAAAGTAGACGGAGATCACCTATCAGGTTTTGACGCGACGGATAAATCACGTGCCGAACTGGATATGCTAGCCGATATGGGTATCCGCATGGTCAATACATTTCACAGTGCCCATGACAGCAACCATGAGTTCATCGACTACTCCGATCTTGGTCATCCCGAAATGATGGGGTTCCCCAGCGCAAACAGCGATAACGGCTGGGTGAGGGGTCGGAATTTCGGCGACCCTGTTGAATATATTGTCTCTGAGATACGGAAAAATGCTCCCCTGGGAAAACACATGGCTATCATGTTCCACGATGACACCGAATGGATTGACGTAGACGACAAAGAATTGGATCTGTTCAAACTCGTCGCCGATGTGGCCAGGGAGAATGGTTACGAATTGTCTACTCATGTAGGGTGCTACGACCGGTTTAAGCAACAACAGGTGGAGTGACCGTAATTACCGTTTGATGGTTGCGTTTTAACGCAAGGCCATGGGTCGAAGTGTGAAGCCGGCGGTGGTACCACGGATATTGGCGGTGGTGCATACGTAACAAAATTCGTAGGCTTTCTCGGCTGCAAGATCTTCCAGGTAGTGGAGTTCACCGATGTGTACCCCTTGTTTTACAAGCAGGTAGTTGTGGACCGGTATAAAAGAGTGGTGTTTTTTTTGGAATGCAGCTGCATCTCCAGCCGTGGGACCGTATTCCATGCCGCTGGTATCACTTCCGACAAGCATAGCGCCTTGTTGCTCAACGAGCCACTTTGCTCCTTCGAGTAATAGACCTGCCGTATCATGAGCTGTCAGTTTTTCCCGATCCTTGAGATCCGCCCAGTATTGGATTGCTCCGGTTCGAATAAGTACCACGTCGCCGGGCTGCAGTTTCGTGCCTTGCTTTTTCAGGGCTCCTTTTAAGTCATCTACTGTGATCCCGTAATGAGGTGGCAGCGCAGTCATACCTTTGTAGGTTGCTACATCGATAAGAACACCGCGCGCAACAATCTGGGGAATAGTGGTGGCATCACATTTACGTACACCCCAGTCACCTCCCCAATCGGATTCTTTGAATCCGTTATACCAGTGGTTGTCATTGCCTTCCACTACATGACCAAGACCATCGATCTGCGTAGCCACGTTGTCATTCATAAACAGGGCACAACTGTGCCAAGCCGTACCGGATTCCGCAGGCGGGAAGTCGCCTTGCCGCTGAATACCCTCTGGCGAACGAAAGCTCATTACCTCACCCGGACTATGACCCGGCCATATGAAGGAGTCCCGATCGTAGATTACACCGAGGTCATTGGTTTTTCCTTTTGTAGCCAGACCTAGGGCGGCAAGTCGACTGGCATTGGTCATCTCATTGAGAGATCCCACTTCATCTTCTGGTCCCCAGACCCATCCCCAGCCTTTTCCCTTTTGCCATTTTTTCATTTCGGCGGCAGAGGCAAGTTGAGCTGTTGTTAGACTCATCAAGGTCAGGGTAAAAATTTGTAGGAGAAGATTTTTCGATGATGATTTCATAGTGTATTTTTTTATTTTATATTTTGGGTCTATTGTCTTCCGGGAATTTGATTCAAAAGGTGTCCGTCAGCGGTTGGCTATAAGTTTTAGAGGATATTATTAATAAATAGCCGTTAGCATCATATACGACGGCATCGCGGGGACGCAATTGCCCTACCCATTTGGACCTTTATGGTAAGGCGACTGCGTCCTCGCAGCGCCGATGACCGAGACTACAAAATGCATAATTAATTCAGGTTGTTGAGACAATAAATGCGAAAATTGGTCTTTTTCATTCGATGAATCGTAATTGAAATTCTATCCAGTTAAGGCCCAATATTTGGCCGGCAGGGTTATTAAACCGACCTACTACACAAACATCGGTGAGTCCGCTTGTATAGTTTAGCTTTGCCGGTATTTCGTTAAACTCTCCTTGTCCCGTAGGTTTTATTTCAATACGAGCGAGCAAATCTCCTTCAGGTGATCCCGCCCGTAATTCAAGTTGACCGCGTTGGTTACCTAAACTTCCGGCGCGGACCAGAATGCTATTTATATTATCGAGGTTCAGTTCACGCCAAACGATGAAGTCTCCATCCTCAAAGTAACCTAAGATTCCTTCCTCT
Source organism: Verrucomicrobiota bacterium (assembly GCA_027297085.1). Lineage (GTDB taxonomy): Bacteria > Verrucomicrobiota > Verrucomicrobiia > Opitutales > UBA2995 > UBA2995. The sequence goes on from JAPUIL010000657.1 coordinate 3,142, forward strand.
CCATCCACTTTTTCAACGTATTCCATACCGGTATTATCATCATAGAGTGCGGCCTTCTTCCTGCGTGAATGAAGGATGATGGAAGATTCACCGCGCAAAGGTGGAGCGCTGCCAAATCCGGCGTCTGTGTAATCCGCGGTGAGAACGAATACGCCTCCGTCCGTGCGAATACCTTCACCTGGTTCAGGTGGCACGGTCCAGTTTTCTTCGTTCGCCCTTGCAGGTGGAGTCCAAGTACCCGTTGCACCCAGTTTTGGGGCATGGGTGGCTGAGTGGGTGAGCGATAGGACCCATGCCACCATCTGGCGGGTTTGATCAATGTTGTGCTGTGGATGGGGAGGCATGGGAAGTTCACCCCAGATTCCCGATCCACCGGTCAGAATTTTATGAGCGAGCCGTTCCGAAGCGTTGGGATCATTTGCATATTTCAATGCAACTTGCTCGTAGGAAGGTCCTGCTGAGGGCGCATCGGACAGGTGGCAGGCAAAGCAGGTACTTTTGCGCATCAGTGCTAAACCCGGAACAACAAACACCTCCTCATCACCCGAAAGATGCGCGCGGTTGCGGTATTCACCCAAAACGGAGACAAGAGCCGGATTTATGTTCTCGCTATCTTCATCGGAAACCTCAACGCGGTAGGAAATTTCTTTTTCCCAATCAAAAAACGAACCGTGTGTTGGTTGAGTAAAACTTATGCGGGGGCGAGAGTTACCAACCTGGATGGATTGCGTGGTGGTGTGTGAGGCGCGTCCCGGATCGATAACCGTTAGACCCACCTCGTAATTACCCGGTTCGTGGAAGGTATGGTCGAAGTGGGAGCCCATGGTGACAGCTCTGTTGTCGATATGCCATAGGTAACTAAGCTCGTCCCCGTCGGCGTCCCATGATTGGGAAGCATCGAATTGGATGCTCAGTGGATGTCTTCCTGCGGTTTCACTGGCGGTAAGTTTGCCTACCGGTGTTCGGTTTCCGCGCCGGTAAACCAGGCGGACTACACGGCTGTCATTATTTTCCCACCATTGATCTCCGTATTCGATCATGTAGAGCGC
>JAPUIL010000658.1 GCA_027297085.1 Verrucomicrobiota bacterium
AAATTGGGGGCACCAAAAGGACTTCTTTTTGGCGATCCAATATCAGGTGTGCGAGAGATCAAAAAGCTGAGGCGTTGGTTATGGGCTGGGCCTGAGTCGAATAGTTTTATCATTTGACGGTGGCCGTGTACGACGCCTGCATCATAAGCGTGTATTCTAGCCAGTACCGTTCGTAACCACATTTCCGTCCTTGTCCACATGCGAGCCGGACAAAGTAAAGCGGTAATTGCTGGTTTGAGCTCTCAACAACAGCGTGAAAATACGGACGATTTCTCGTTCGAACGCCGGTGTCCCAACTTTATTTGGATTAAAGAATGCGAAATTAGCTAGAGCTTTTCCCCAATCCTGCCCCTTCTCGAGATACCACATTCGGTCAGGCAGGCTAGATAGCTTGATAATGACATCCGCGATTGCTTTTCCGGAGAAGTCCTTCTCATGTCGAATTTCCTCCTCCGTGATCGGGTTGCCTGTTAGCCCTTGTTCCAGTGCCAAGGCATTCGCGATAACAGCCAACTCCTGGAAAGTGAAATTGTCTTGCTCAAAATCAGGATCAAAGATTTTGAAGCCTGAGGGGAGAAGTTTAGCCTCGGCATACGTCTGCAGTATGCCAGGATTTTTTTGAATGTTGTCAAGGTCAATGCTGACGAAAGCAAATACCTCTTCTTCAGAACTGATCCGCAGGAAAGTGCTAACGCGGTCGCCTTCCAGACCCCCGAGACCATGCATGTCAATTACTTCGATTCCCGCCTTCTCAAGGTCGACATTTAATAGTTCCGCGTATCTTTCTACGTAGGCCTTTTCGGTGGACCCCTCCACCAGCCACCTCAATCGTGGTTGGGGATCCAGGTGGAATTGACGGACCACATTGCGAAAAACGCTTCGGTTAAAGTCGGTGGTTCGGGGACTCCCGTATAAATCTTGTTTGAATACTGGACCTTGAGCGCCGTGGACTGCGTCATCCTCTTCTAGCAGGTCCCCTAACCCCAGATGATTCTCTAGAAACCTTCTGAGTATTTCCGAATCGTAATACAACTCCTCAGCTTTGGCGGCCTCCCATCGAAAATCCTTCCGCTTGCCGCGAGGTGCGAACCGAATTAGAGTACGCCACTTGGCTACAGGATCTTTTAGACTCGCGTCAACCGCCATTGATCGTTGCCACTTCTTCAGGAGATCAATGTCCGCACTTGTATTCGTAAGAATGCTGGTCGTGTCTATCAGCTGGCGCCATTCGAAGTAACCGGAGAGGCTTTCATCTGGATCTTGGGCGTTCAGGCTCAATGTCGAATCCAAGTGGGTAATCACCAACGGCTCGGCCGCTAGCATGACACCAAGCACCCCGAGGAACTCTAGCCTCTTAGGGTCATTAGCGAATTTCGATAATGAAGTACGAATAGTGGATAGTTGCTTCTCAATTGTTTTTTTTGCGTCCTCGATTTCACAGAGAAGCAATTCTGGAGAAATCGGTAAATCGAGATGTCGGGCAAGAACTGCAAATTCCCATAACTGGAAAGGGTGCCATACCATCTCCCTGCCAGCTTTGTCCGGCAACTTGTCGAAGAATGGGACCGGATGAATATCTTGGGGACCAACAACAAGACCTAAATCTACGTAGGCGGGTACGTCGTATCCGACTTTGACCTGGGCGTATCGGTCCGAATCCGTGGTTCCGATGGACTCGAACACCAATATCGGACGGATGACTCCGTCTCTCGCAAGTTGGTCAATCGCCCGCCATGAAATGCTTATGCCTCGATCTTTTAAGAACTGCGCAAATTTGATGGTGTCCATAGCCAGGGTTTGCCGATACGGTTCGGCAACCGCCTGAGTCGCAATGTATTCGGCTATTTGTATAGGGATTTGCATCTTTAAGCCTTCATAGATTTTGATTCCATAAAATTAGCCTCAATAATCTCATCTGAATCTTCGATGAAGGGAAAAATGAAATTGGAGGGTTGGAAAACAATTTCCAATTCTCGACCATCCTCCAACAATAGGTTGTAAACTCTGGTGTTTTCTGAGGCGGAGGGCCACGAATGTGATTGGAGAAAACCTTCTATATGTCCGCGACCATCAGCAGCATTGTGTTTTTGTGTAAGGGAAACCAAAACAGCAACGGGCTCACCGTCCCCTACGGATAATTTGGCCGGCCTGTGTTGTTTGTTTGCGTACACGACGGTCTCCAAGAGTCCCGGAGTCACAAGGACGTAAATTTAGGCATTCGAATGATTCGCTTTTGTCGCAAGTTATGCGAACGAGAAATTTCTTCGTTAAGCGCCTTTTTGACCTCAATCCACTCCGGTTCGATTGTAGGTATCTGACATGTAGGTATCTGACAGCGTTTCAACCTGCTCAATCGACTGATAGAACCGGACCAACGCACTGATGGTGTTTGGTTGAAACACCATCCCAAGTCTGGGCTGAAGAAAATGGTAGAACGCTTTGTTGAAATCTTGGTTCGATCTCTCAGGAAATTGCTCTTGAATCGCCATCCCCAAGCGGTATTCAATCCGCTCAATCTCGACCAAGAGCTAACGTCAGCACCTTCAGTCTCCATTCGAAGCTGGCGACGTTCACGCCGATTGGCAACCCAGTAATTGACCGTACCGGCGACCACGACACCTAGGCTGGCCGCGGATACTGGTGCGACAATGTTCGCCCACTCTGGAATCAATTCTTGAACCTACATGCGAACACAGACGAAGTGTGTTCAAATTCTACGGATTTCCGTTGATTGCGGGAGTCGAGATTACCTCGTATTATATCGAATATAGTAAGGTTTCATAAAATTCGAAAGGTAAGGCTGACCGAATGCCCCCCATTCTCCCAATACCAGAATTGCCGCGTGAAATCAGAGATGCGGCCAACAGAGGTAAGCTGGCGATTTTCGTGGGCGCTGGGGTATCTCGAATCATGGGTTGCCAAGGTTGGGGCGATTTGGCAGTGGCATTACTGTCGGCTTGTTTCGAGCACGGATATATTAACTTTGAAGAGAAACAGAGGCTATCCAACGAACCGGATCACCGGAAAACGTTGACCATTTGCAAGGAACTGATGTCTAGGCCCGGTCGGGACGAAAATCTGTTCTATGAATTTCTTGACAAGGCATTGCAGCCGAATGATGAGCGAGCCAATAAATACCCGATGTACGAAGAACTTGACGGGTTTGGAGCCGTCTCAGTTACTACCAACGCGGATGACCTTTTTGACCGGCTCTTCGAGGACTCTGCAATTGTCTATCGGCCACTAAACTTCCCGAAAGCACCGGATGGTCCTACAAAGCTCTACCATTTGCATGGCAGCCGAAAGGATTGGGATTCGGTGGTTTTCACACTTCGAGACTGCATCCAACTTTACAAGAATCAGAATATCCAATCTTTCCTTCGGGATCTTTTCACCAATTACACCGTCTTGATTGTCGGTTATGGTCTCGAGGAAATTCAGCTATTGGAATATGTAATCACTAGCCTCAAAGAAAAAGATGTTATCCAACATTACATGCTCTTTCCCATGTACTCAGGCGATGAAAATATCCTTGAATTCGAGCTTACTTATTACAAAGAACTTGGTATAGGCGTAGTTCCTTACGACATCAAAACAGACGGATACGACCAGCTATATGAAGTTCTTCGCGTTTGGCGACAACAAATCAACCTTTTGACGTCTACCAGGATTAATGCGCGTGAGCTAATCGATCAAACAGTCTCCTCGAATTATGATCAATCGCGAGCTGAAGGTATTTTTCAATTAATCAAGAACGATAAATCGCTTGAAGACTACTTCTTCCAGAAGGTATCAGGCGCCGATTGGCTCAACGAAATTCGTGCTAGGAATTACTTTGACCCAGCGCTAAATCCAGAACCCGTCGAGGTACCGGATAATCCGGGGTCTTTTACGGTGCCGCATTGGAACGTTTTAGGGTATTTGGAAAAAGTCGCTTCCGAATCAAACAAAGACGATGAGGAAGTCCTTGACGCATTGATGGAGATCGTTCGGTCCATCAGCGATTATCGAGCTGGAGACGGAAGACGGATTCAAAATTACGGAACTGATTGGGCAATCACTAAGATATTAGGCAAGGTTCCGAGCGCAAGTTTGGAAATGAAAGACTTCGATCGAATCGCCGTCTTTCTGGATTCTGATTGGCGGACTGATATGACGGGACCCGAAATTGGTATTAGCCTTCTCCCTAAAGTGTTGTCGTACGGTAACCCTGAATTTGCTGCCAAGCTCTTCTCAGTAGCGCTAGGGTACAAGTGGGAGACTCGTTCTGGCAGTGAAGAAGCTGCGCCCCTAATCGACAAATTCTGGCTTGGTCAGCTCCTGGAGAAACATCTTTCGAGTGTCAGTAAGATTGTGCCTATCGAAGTCGCCGGCCATGTGATTGGTACGATCAATGAAATCATTGAGCACGAAGAATGGTCTTTTACGGTCATAGGGATTTCATCCATCGAAGACTTGCCGTTGGACGGTCATTTTCGAAGTTACGAAAGATTTCTAGCACGCGTCCTGAGAGATTGCTTGTTATCTGCGGCTGAAATTGCTGTGGAACAAGCCAAGCCTATAGTGTCGTCATTGCTTGAATCTGACCACGATTTTTTCAGGCGGGTTGCCCTACATGTAATCGACAAAAATTGGGATAAATTTAATCAAGAGTTTTGGTCTAAACCGAAAGATGAATTGTTCGACCGCGAAACCCTTGGGAGAGAATTGCGTGAACTATCCAGTCACAATTTCGATTCATTCACATCAGAACAGAAAACCACCTGGCTCGATTGGATTCATCAGGGGCCTGAAATCGACCCGGACGATGTATTTGATATCCAGGAAGACCGGGATAGGTATATGGCTCGCTGGAGGCTCCGCTGGCTATCCCCGCTCAGAGAATTCGACAATGAACGCATACGATTATTGCTCGAAGAGAGCACTCAGACCCTTGGTGTTCCACTTATGGACGTCGACGAAAGTGACTCGGCCGGGTTTACGCTGACTCACGTTGTATCGGGATTTCCACGCATTGCTGAAGAGCTTAGCCAAATGACTACATCGGAGATAGTCGAGAGGCTGAGAGAGACGCCGGAATCTCAGCAGTTGATGGACCAGTATGATTTGAATAGAGGGTTGCAGAACACTGTTGAGTCGGATCCACATCGGTTTGCAAACGACCTATCTAAATTCGCACCCTTAAACGGTAATTACCAACTTGCGGTGTTAACGGGATTGGTGAATGCATGGAAAGAGGGTCGATCGTTCGAATGGTCCCCAGTATTTAATTACTGTATCGCGTCTCTTTCAGGCGACGAATTTTGGCAAGGCTTCGCCGATGACGTGGTTAAACAACAGATTGTTTCTCAGATTGCAGATTTGATAACCGAAGGCACCAGAGATGACCACCATGCCTACGGAGATTCGCATTTCGCCGTGACTGAAACGCTTATTCATATCATGCTAGAACGTATCCCTTCAAGAATTGAGGAGTTTTCCGATCTTGATATTGCAGCCTTAAATTCGCCACTGGGGAGGGCATTCACGGCAGCTGTTAACTACTCATTGAGATTGGCGAGAATAAATAATGCGGGTCCTGAATCTCCAAGGTGGATTGGGGCCGTGCGTGAGGAATTCGTGCGGCGTCTAGACAGGACCAGTGAACCAACCGTAGATTTTCATTACGCCGTAGGTAAATACCTCGGGCAATTTTACTATTTGGATCGTGATTGGGTTGTAGGAAATATCGAAAAGATTTTACCCAAAGGCGAAGAAGAATTCTGGAAGGCCGCGTTTTCAGGATATTTGGTCAGCCCACATTTTTATACGGAATTCTACGATCTCCTCAATGCCGAGAGCCATTACAAAAAGGCACTTGAAACAACTCTGGATGAACGTAATAAAAAAGAACGCCTGGTCCATCACCTGGGTTTTGCCTACTTACAGGGGCGAGAGCAATTAGATGACCCTAACGGCTCGTTCTATAAAATGGTGGAGCCGTGGGAATCTTCTACGATTCAGGAAATAATACGTTTCTTCTGGATGCGGCAAGGTGAAGTCGGTGCCGATGAAGAAGAAAGGGTCTTGGAATTTTGGAACAAGTTAGCAGGGCACTATCGGCAGAAACAAGATCTTACGCCTGAAGACAAAGGTGTTCTTTCAAATTCCTCTAAATTGTCCGTGTTTCTCAAGGAAATTGGGACGGAACCGCTTAGCTGGTTGATACTATCAGCTCCGTACGTGGACTTAGGTCACGATACGCCGACATTAATCACTCACCTTGATCGCCTGGCGGACACGTCCCCGGAGGAAGTGGCCAAAGTCTACATCGTGATGCTCGAACATAATGTTTTTCCTAATTATGAAATGGCGCACGTCTTGTCGGCCGTTGAAAAACTTTACGCCGCCGGCTATCAAGATGAGGCGAATTCCATTTGTAACTTGTACTTGGATAGGGGTTTTGAAAACTTGATGGACCTATTCCGGAAATATAACCCTGATGGAAGGTAGTCTAAGTACGCTCCAACCTTAACCATTGGGGCGATTTTTTTCGCGGATGAGGTGCGGCGATGGCTTCCAAAACCAAGTCCTTTTAGTGCCCCCAATTTTACAACTTCGGTGGATACACGAGGTTTGACTCCCCTTGTGGAGTGGCCCGTTCTAAAAGAAATGGAC
>JAPUIL010000659.1 GCA_027297085.1 Verrucomicrobiota bacterium
TCGAAACAGCAATACTCAACCTCGTAGCGGTATCGACATCAATGTTGTTGTAGCCAACACCAAAGTTTGCGATCAGCTTCAATTTCGGAGCGGCCTCAAGCACTGCCGCATTGATATCGTCAGGACCATTGGAGACCAACACGACCGCATCTTTTATGTAACTGAGCAGTTCTTCGTGCGTGAGAGTGCGATCGTCAGGATTGCATTGCAGATCGCATTGAGGTTGCAGGCGCTCTAAAACGGCAGGCACCATTGTGCGGGTTAAAAATACTTTGGGTAATGGATCATTCATGGTACGATGGTCAGAAAATGCCATTCCGGCAGAAAAAACAACCGTGATTATGGAGCCGACATTATCTTTTCTGTCCATCTGCCTGAAAACAGTATGAAAGATGTATCAGTCATTCTGCCGGTCAAAAATGCAGCCAACACTCTTTACCGTGCGGTGCGAAGCATTCAGGTCCAAACACTTGAGAATTGGGAGCTGATTATTGTGGACGATGGCTCAGAGGATAAAACATCAGAGATTCTTCGAGAGCTATCAGCATCCGATCCCCGCATTCGCGTGGACACCCAGCAACATGCTGGAATCGTGGCGGCTCTAAATCACGGGATCACCTGTGCTTCCGGCAAATTTATCGCCCGAATGGATGCCGACGATGTATCACATCCTGACCGTCTAAGACTACAGTTTTCATTTTTAAATGAAAACCCAAAAGTGGGATTGGCCGGGACAAAAATCAACTATATGGGAGATTCTGAGGCTCAAAGAGGTTATGCTGCCTATGTCGATTGGACAAACTCCTTGTTGAGTTGGAGGGATATTCGGACCAGCCGCTTTATTGAATCACCGTTCGCTCACCCTTCAGTTATGTTTCGCAAATCGCTTTTAGAGGGCAATTCAGGACCCTACCGCTCAGGCCATTTCCCAGAAGACTACGAACTTTGGCTTCGTTGGATGAGCCAGGGAATAACCATGGCTAAATTGGAAGAGACATTGCTCGATTGGTACGACCCTCCAGAAAGGCTTTCCCGCAAGGATTCTCGCTACGATCCGAAGGCGTTCTACAACACAAAAGCAAAATACCTGGCAGATTGGCTTAGGGCAGAATCACATGACTCGCGTCCCTTGTGGGTTTGGGGTGCCGGAAGAATCACTAGGAAAAGAGCTGGCATACTCAGAGGGCACGGAATCCATTTTTCTGGATACATCGACATCGATCCAAGAAAAACCGGAAGCCGGGTTGAGAACCTGCCAGTAATTCAACCCGAAGAGTTGGATCTCTCGAACAACCCATACGTCATCTCCTACGTAGGAAACAGAGGCGCTCGTGCGGAAATAAAAACCTATTTGCTAAACCGCGGCCTCAAGGAAGAACACGACTTCATTTTCGCGGCCTAGTAATTTAATCCCATTTTTTTTAGTTTTGGCTGGATAACGTAGGTACAGTAGCCTTGTCCCGGATTATTCTGGTAGAAATCCTGGTGGTATTTTTCAGCCGCGTAAAAAGTATCCAACTCTACCACTTCGGTCACAATTTTATCCTTAAACTGAGCTTGTGCCTCCTTGAGTGATTTCAAAGCCGCCTCCCGTTGCTGCTCATTATGATAATATATAGCGCTACGGTACTGAGATCCCACGTCATTTCCCTGTCGATTCATCGTAGTGGGATCGTGTGCACGCCAAAATATTTCAAGCAGGCTTTCATAGGAAACAACTTTGGGATCAAAGGTTACCTGAACAACTTCCGCATGGCCTGAGGTACCACTACATACTTGTTCGTAGGTGGGCGATTTATCGTGCCCGCCGGCATAGCCGGATACCACGGATTTTACTCCCTCTTGCTGTTCCAATACAGCCTCGACACACCAAAAGCATCCTCCGGCGAGCGTTGCCATTTCCAAATTGGATTTTTCTTCGTCTTTCATGTCGCTATTTTTCGCAATTTTCATTCCCCGCATTAAGACTTTTCACTATTCACAGCATAACAGCAAAATATTTCCACTCTCGGTTTCCGGATATTATTCGCGAATCTACCTGAACTATCCTGATCCTTTTCAACTAAGGCTTTTGGTCTTCGGATTTCATTTTTAAACTCATAACCCGAGTATTAGGATGAAAAGCCTGCCATGCGAACCAGTAGGCGTATACATGCGGGATCAGCTCTCCTGACTTTGCGTATTTTACCTCTGCATGACGGGATTCTTGATCGTAACTGACAAGGATTTCATGTCCCCCTATTTTATCTTTGTACTTCCTTCCAGAAACGAAAAGATCGAGGTCGTATGCAGTGGCTTCCCCGTCCAATTCGATTCCCATAACGAGGTGTTTTGTTTCCAGCTCATCCCGATAAAGTGGCACAGGAAAATATACCTTCTTGGTTCGTTCATAACCTTGGTAGGGAGTAGTACGGTAATTGCGACGGTGGCCCGTTTTATCGGAAAGCACTTCTCCATCTGTATAGCGATTTTTCCATGATTCCCAAGTCATGAACTCGGAGGCAATCCATTCAAGCCGCTGGTGAATACGAGGCCCGGCCACCGCTTTCGTAAGCAGTTGGGACCAGAGACTTTCCGTGGCTCGATCATAGAGCAACACATCTGATTGATACAAAAGGCCTGAAACTCCAAAAGTTGTTACCTCTCCTTCTAACTCCCGGTTGAACACCATGCCCGTACCACACAGCGGACAATAGGTTACCGCAAATGAGAGACTACCGATCGTATCGTTCACAATCTCATGATAATTTAAAATACGTATCGGGTAAGCTCGGGTTATTCCTTCGTGACTTACACTCATCACCAAGTCGTCCGCCTTCAGGTACCTCACTTCTTCAACGGTGAGAAAATTCGGAGAATCAATCGCCGGAATACCATCCCTACCAGGTCCTCCGTCTTTGATGTCTTTTAGCGGGATGGAGGCATTTTCCAGATCAAAGCCTTTTTTAAATGGCTTACCTGAAAGGGAGCATAGTCCGCCTATCATAAGTATGCCCATAAACAGCACTCTAATCATGGATGTAGGACGCCTTGGCGCTAAAGAAATTCCGGCAGCCTGACCATTCAATTATCTATCAAGACGGGGTATCCTTATTCGATTCCGAATTTATAAACTGTCTGCGAAACATATTCCTGGCCCGGATCAAGACGTGTTGACGGAAACATCGATTTATTGGGTGTATCCGGGAAGTGCTGGGTTTCAAGGCAAAACCCATGTTGCTTTTTATAAAAAGCCCCCTCTTTGCCTTTGATCCCATCCAGGTAATTGCCGGTATAGAACTGGACGCCTGGTTCGGTGGTTAACACCTCCATCGATCGGCCCGACTTCGTATCCGTGGCCGTAGCGGCATGACTCAAATCGTAGGGCAATTTTTTCAGCACAAAATTGTGGTCAAAACCATCGGTCAGTTTCAGCTGCTCATCATCAGCATGAATCCCGCTATCGATTCGTTTGCTTGTCCTGAAGTCAAAGACTGTATCTTGAACTGTGCGAATTTCACCTGTCGGAATAAATCCCTCATCGGTGGGGGTAAAAAAATCCGCATTTATCCAAATTTCATGGTCCAGGATTTCCCCGCAATTATGCCCGGCCAGATTGAAGTAGGCGTGTTGGGTTAGATTTACATGGGTCGGTTTGCTGGTCTTGGCACGGTAGATTATTGTCAGATCGTCTGTATTGCTTAGCGAATAGGTCACCACCACATCCAGTTCACCTGGATAACCTTCTTCCCCATGAT
>JAPUIL010000066.1 GCA_027297085.1 Verrucomicrobiota bacterium
ACAAATCTGGAAATCAAAGACCGTGAATACGGCTTTCCCAAACAAATCTACCCGAAATGTTTTATCGGGCACGAGGCTGTTTCTGCGATGATCTCAGGAGGCATCGCCTCCGACAGTGAAGATGCGGTACGAATCGGCAATGTCCTGCTTAATGCAGGGGTTTTCAGTCACGTTCTAAAAGAACATTCCTTTAAAAACGAGAATCTTTTTTATCGCTTCGTTTCTGATATGGACCATGGAAAACACGCTGTGGATGTCGAGGGTGAGCCTGTTAGTTGGGCGGATTTCTTGTCACCGCTAGCGGCTCAAAGCGATGGGGCTTCACTCCAGGCTGGTATTCCAGAGCGGGATGCGCAACTGGCCGAGTTTAAACAGGATGATTTGGACGCTTGTGGAGTTTCGCCTCTCGATGAACAAAATGTGAAGCTGCTTGACAATGTTCATCCAAAGGAATGGATCGACCCTGTGGGAGAAGGAAAATACAATCTGGTTGTGATTGGTGCAGGTTCAGGGGGACTTGTTACCGCCGCCGGGGCGGCTGGCATTGGTGCACGAGTTGCCTTGATTGAATCACACCTCCTCGGCGGCGATTGCCTGAATGTCGGTTGTGTTCCTTCAAAGGCCCTGATCAGTAGCGCGAAGGTGGCTGCGATGGTACGTCGAGCTAGTGAATTCGGCGTTAATACTGGCGAAATCACTGTTGACTTTGCAGCCGTAATGGAACGTATGCGACGGTTGCGAGCAGGAATTTCGCCGGTCGATTCAGCAATCCGATTTAGCGAAGAATTGGGGGTTGACGTTTTCATCGGTCGAGGCAAGTTCACCGGTCCAGGTACAGTCGAGATCAATGGCAAAACATTGAAGTTTGCAAAAGCCGTTCTGGCCACCGGGGGCTCCGCCGCGATTCCCCCCATAGAGGGACTTAGCGAAGCGCCTTACTTGACGAATGCCAGTATTTTCAATCTTACGGAGTTGCCTAAACGACTAGGCGTTGTTGGTGCAGGGCCTATTGGAATGGAATTGGCCCAGGCATTCCAGCGATTTGGTTCCGAAGTAACAGTATTCTCGCGCCAGAATGGTATTTTACCAAAGGAAGACCCCGACGCTGCCAGGATAGTTGAGGAGGCTATGCGGCGCGATGGTGTGAATTTCTTGCTTAATAGCCGTTACAAAAAAGTGATCGGTACCCGGGTTGGAGAACCGATTTCTGTGGTTTGCGAAACAGACGGAGGAGAAGAAATAATCGAATTCGATAGACTACTAGTCGCTGCGGGTCGCAAACCGAATGTGAGCGGTCTTGGGTTGGAAACCGTCGGCGTTGAATTCGATCAACGAATGGGTATCAAGGTTAACGACAATCTAAGAACAACGAATCCTGATATTTATGCGGTAGGTGATGTAGCCAGTAAATATCAGTTCACTCACATGGCTGACTTCATGGCCCGGCTTGTCATTCGGAATTCGCTTTTTTTTGGACGGGAAAAAGTATCTCAGCTACTCGTTCCCTGGTCGACCTTCACGGAACCCGAGGTCGCCCATGTGGGCCTTTACGAAAAAGACCTCGAAGCGCGTAAAATAAAATACACGACCTTTGCGAAGAATTTTGAGCATCTCGACCGGGCGATCCTAGAAGGTGAAACAGAAGGTTTCGTTAAGATTCACGTCAAGAAGGGCAGTGACGAGATTCTAGGTGCCACAATCGTGGCCCCAAACGCTGGCGATATGATCAGTGAAATTGCCGTGGCGATTCGATCTGGAATGGGACTGGGTGCACTGGCGGGAGTGATCCATCCATATCCAACGATAGCTGAATCCATTCGTCAAATTGGTGATCTTTACAATAAAGAAAGGCTTACACCAACAGTACAGAAAATATTCAACAGGCTGACGGCACTTCAGCGACGGTAGTATGATTCCACACCCTTGAAAATAGACATCCATCATAAACAATTTGTAAATGTTATGGGTTGCGACCAACCGAATAAAATTGACGCAGATAACATCAAGAAATCTGCTGCACCAGAGTGGCAGGCTGCGTCGCAGCTTGAATTAACAACTGTCGGGGGAGGCCAACCAGTGAATGGCGTGCATCGATTGGTGATGCCACTCTGGCTGATGCCATTTTAGACAGATTGATGCACAACGCGCATCGGATTGAACTCAAAGGTGAATCACTTCGCAAGAGAGATGAGTGATTTGACTAGTTGACTCAAAATGAACACATGAGGTAAAAATACAAAACAGGTAATGCATTAGAAAACGGGTGTTCATTTATTACCAGAATGAGCGTTCATTTTTACAGCACTACATGGGACATAAGAACATACAACATACTGTTCGGTATACCGAATTGACAGCAGCGCGATTCAAGGACTTTTGGAAGGATTAACGCCGCTTACCTCTCATTAGCGACCGAAACGTCAAAGGGTTTCTTAATCACCAAATCAGCCGCAACGTACCCGAAGGAGACATTAACTCAATTCAGAATTTGGAGTATTGTAAGTACCACGACAGGAAGGCAACGATGAAATATACACCGAGAAACCGAGAACAATGGAGAAATTGGCTGGAAGAGAATCATGCCAATGAGACGGAGGTTTGGCTTGTCTTCTTG
>JAPUIL010000660.1 GCA_027297085.1 Verrucomicrobiota bacterium
CAATTCGTGTAGTATTGATCCAGAACGGATTGTATGGCCTTCCTTAAATAGATTTCCGGCGTATTATAAACTGGCATTATAATGGAAATCTTTGGCTGGATGGTGAGTGATTTCAGTGTTTTTTCCGCGTTTTCGGCACTCATTGAAAGTAGGGCTTCGTGCTCTTTAAGCCATTTATTGAAATCTCGCTTTTCTTCTGATTGGGAAGCGAAATGTGAAACAGGGAAACGTGAGAAATCCTCGAGTGCGAAAAGAATCCATCGTCCGCGGGAGCCCTTGTATTCAAATTTCAACTTCGCCTTTCTGGGAATGTCGTCCAAAGGAATCTCAAATCCAGAATTCAAACTGTTGGGGTGATTTTCCTTATTCTCCGCGAAAACATCTTTTCGAGGAAGTCCGGCCTTTCCCTCGAAGGTTTGTTTGCCGGTGCGTACCCGTATTTCTTCGATAGGTTTTCCATCCATCCGAAAGCACCAGCCCACGAATAGAAATTGGTGCCCATACCGGCGTCCGATCTGGGCGTTTTCCACATTTGCACGCACGCCACTTTTACTTTGGGGAATTTTTTTATCCGTGTAAAAGGTAGTAGAGATTTGGGCCGTTTTCCGTTGATCAAACTCTATCCAATTTCCGTTTTCTGTCTTAAATTGAAAAATGAGGTTCGGGTTGCCCGGAATATCATCAACTTTTATTTCAAAGCCGGAATAGATGGCATTCGCCTGTCCTGGAAACTCCCGATGTACATCCTCTCTTTGCAACCCATAACGACAGTCTAACTGTTTATCACGGTAAAGCATACGCACGTCCGTAATGGCAGGGCCATCTTTTAGAAATACCCAGCCCTGCACTTTTGTTTTCTGCTTCTTTTGCTGCTCAATAAAAATGTTATCCACACTATAAACACTTTGTGTCTGGTGCTCAATAATTCGGGCCGGCTTATTCGGATCCGGTTTTTGCGTGATTATGGGAACCGATGACAGACTGGATTGGAAAAACTCGATCCAGGAATCTGATTGGAGTTGGCATTCGAGAGTGAGGGTTCCATCTGTCCGGTTCCCGGGAAGCTCGCATTCAAAACCGCATTGATTAGCATCCGCCTGATCTGGATAGGCGGAAACGGTATCCTTCCTGGACAAGTGATATTCGGTGTTGAGGGGATGGTTATCCAGGCGCGCTTGAATCTTGGTGATTTTTAGTGGATTGAGTGCAAAACACCAACCGGATACGACTCGAATATCAAAGTTTGAACGATCCAGAATCCCATCCAGGTCGAAGAGGAACGGTTGCTCAATCTTTTGCACCTTCAGGTCGGTAACCCGGATGCTCAATACTTCGATGGCTCGTTTTCTGTTCGGCGGCGTAACCTCGATACTGAAGCGGTCCTCACCTGATTCCGGGATAAAGGTAGTAGCAATGGCCGGACCTTCCTCCTCCGGCGTGGGCGTAAAGAAGGAGGGCTCATTTTCCAGTTCATTGAAGGGTAAAATAATGCCCTCCAGCTTCAGTGCGATGCTGCTGCCCTTTGGGACCAGCACGTCAGCTGTGATGGTATAACTATTTACCTGCAGCCGGTGGCTGACTTCGCCAATGTTGGCCTCCAGATTCGGAGTCCAAGGCAAACGGTAATACAGTCCTATCAGTTTGCTGATCATCAAGCGTTTGAAGGTTCTTGCTCCTTTTCATCCTTATCCCAGGGACGTTTGTAACGTGGTGGTTTTGCCAGGCCGAAATCTTCAGTCAATAGTGACATAGCCGGGTTATAAAATGGGTCGTTTTCGATGGTGGGCTTCCACTTTTTCAAAAGGTAGGCTGCTTCTTTTTGCCAGCGCTCCTTTTTGTCCCGGCTATTTTCCAGGCCGCGCGAAGCGGACTCGTGGTGATAGAGGAGTGCATGGGGTGTCCATACGGTCCGGTAGCCCTTTTCCCAGGCTCGGAGGCAGAGGTCGGTATCGTTATAGGCCGTGCCAAGATTTTCCGCATCGAATCCGGATAATTCTTCAAAAACTGACTTTCGAATGGCCATGCAGGCCGCGGTCACGGCTGAATAGTTTTGAATGATTCCTGCCCGGCCGATGTGTCCTGGATTGTGCCGGTGCAGAAATTTGAAAGCATGGCCAGCGACGCCGCCGATTCCGAGTATCATACCGGCGTGTTGAATGTAATCGTCGGGGAAAAGCAATTTGGCGCCAACAGGGCCCACGTTTTGACGCAGCGCATGGCTCACGAGTTCCCGAAGCCAGTCTTCTTCGATGACTTCAATATCATTGTTTAGGAAAAGTAGAATATCGCCTTGCGCCAATTCGGCCGCCCAATTGTTGAGTCCGGAAAAATTAAAGGGTACCGGCTTTTTAAATACGCGTACCCCGTCTCGGTTGTTTAAGTTCTCTAATAGTTCTTCAGCCTCGGGTTCATCGCTCCCATTATCCACAATCAACAACTCAAAATTTTTGTAGGCGGTTTTCGCGAATAGCGAATCGATGCATCGCTGGAGTAATTTTGCATTATTTTTGGTCAGAATTATAATGGAGACAAGCGGGTCGCCTGGAGTGGAGTAGCGAATTCTAAAAGACCCGATAGTCGGTCCGTCTTCGACAGTGCCGGTTGGTTCGTGTTTATCCAGATATTCCTGCAAAGCACGTCTTCCGGAAGTTACCGCATAACCTTTATTTCCTACGCTGGCGCTGGTGGATTCGTTGGATAACCGCCAGTGATATAAAATGCGTGGGATGTGATGTATGTCCTTATCCTCAACGTGGTCCAGGCAACGCAGTACGAGATCCCAATCTTGAGAGCCAACAAAGTCTTCCCTAAATCCTCCGACTCTGCGCATCAGATCCGTTCGATAGACACCCAAATGGGATACGAAGTTATGAGAGCATAGCAAGTCTCGCCCGAAGTTGGATTTGAAATACGGATCTAGCCGGTAGCCGTCGGGGGTGATTTTATCTTCATCGGAGTAAATGATTTGCGCGTCCGGGTTGCTGAGGATTGTTTGCGCCACGAAGTAGAGAGCGTGCGGGGCCAATTCGTCGTCGTGATCCAGCAGGGCTAAAAACTCTCCTGCCACCAAAGCAATGGCTGTATTGGTGCAGGCGGAAATATGACCATTTTCCTCTCGAAAGCTTACCCTTATACGTGAGTCCCGGGCCGACCAGTAATTGAGCCGGTTTCTGGTCTTTTTGCTGGGTGAATGGTCATCGGCGATACACAGCTCCCAATGGTCGTATAATTGGTTGCGGACGCTCTCAATCATGGTGTCCAGCAACTTAACGGGTGTGTTGAAAGTGGGGACCACAATCGAAATTAGCGGCTTGTGTGAGAAAGTCTCAATGTGGCGGATTATTGCTGTGTGATCCTGGGTCGAAAGCGTGTCATACTTTTTTACCCACTGCGTGTAGGGGTGCTTGGCTTTGATGGAATTCTCAGGATCGAAATATTTCAGACGCGGACGAACTAGGTACTCGGTTTCCAGATGTTGCCAGCCGCCTTCCTGAAACTTGTATTCCAGAGTGAAACGGGTAGCACCGCGTGGGACTTTGAGCGGTACTTCGAATCCTGAGTAGAGCACACGTTCATTCCGGGTGTTGAAAGCTTCCAACAGGTCGTGACGTTCGATCCCGTAGCGGGTGATCTGAGTTCCCAATTCACTTACGATTCGTACGGAATCGATGGTTCTATTTTTTGCGAAACACCAGCCGCGCAGCAGAAATTCGCGTTGTCTGGGACGCAACCACCTGGGGCCATCCAGGGCGAATTGGATTCCGTCAGTGGTCTCCTTTATATCGTGCCGGTAAGTAACAATCGGCACGTATTCACTAATTAATCGGAGAAACCATTTAAGGAGCGGCATCAATGGTAAAAACTCAGCATTGAGAGAAGAATGACGTAATAGATCAACCCTTTATCTTTTTGCGAATACGATCGATCATTCGCAGCATCGTTGATTTTCTGCGTTCAAGGGTGGCGAGGACCGAATCGATTGTGGTTGGGAGGTCTTGAGAATCTTCATCTGGCGCTTGCTTGGTTTTCCTTCTCAGTCTGAGGGGATTGGCGAGAGGAGACTCTATCTCAGTGGCAGCGAATTCTATACTCAGCCAACGGACCGAACCGTGATCTATTTCAGGGGGGAGGGGAGCAAACAGTAATTGTGGGTCGTGGGTCAGGCTCCAGATTTCTTGGCCTTGGTTAGTGATTGGGCCCAGGGTGACACCCGTTAGTTGGCAGGTTATTGAGCTCTTCGACTCAGGTGTCCATTTAAAGAGTGTTGTTTGTTTTCCATCCAGGAACGCCCAGGATCTGAGTAGGTAGGTGCCAGGGTATTGGCCGGGATCAATACGCAGCCAATCCAGTTTTTCAGGCGGCGAAAATGGGATTAACCAGACCTGCGTTTGTCCTTGAAAATAGGAGCGACGGAAGGAACTCAGTTCGAGATGCTCGGGTTTGTTTGGAAAATAGATCTGTAATTCGACAAGAGGCGGTTCAGGGTCGGCTTTTTTGGCAGGCTTTACCTTTTCTTTTCCCCGGACGGATTTGAGATAAATGCCAGCCTGCATGGCCTCCCGGCTGGGCGGTACGACGGCCTCAAGTTCTGCTTGCAGAGACG
>JAPUIL010000661.1 GCA_027297085.1 Verrucomicrobiota bacterium
TACGGGATAGCACAAAAACGATGAAAAATATCAAGGCCAAGTGTAAAGGTAAGCCCAAACGAGATGCGGCCGGATCATTCAACTGGCCCCAGTAATAAAACATGAGAAGTCCGAAATTAAACAGTATCGTTAATCCGAATATCCAAGCTACCGGACGCCACGAAGTTTTTTCCTTCGGGTAATAGGCGCCGTAGTGAAATTTGTATACTAACCATAAAACAATTGATAACAGAGTAAGGCCAAGAATCAGAAGGCTATTTCCCTGGTCGTTTCCGACTTGGAAAAAGAACTCTCTGGCACTGCTAAAGTTTAAGGACAAATACTGAAATCCAAACGGTGCGGATTGATAATCTTCCAACTGCCACAGCACTTTAGTTTCATTGAGGACCCTATTTTGAAGTATGTAAGGCACCAGGATCAAGGGGGCGAAGAACATCGGCCATGGCAGCATTACTTTATTGTCGCGCCACCATACATAGAGGATCAACAGGCCAACCGGGATTACAAACAGGATAGACTCATAGCGGCATTGCGCCAATAACAACCCGGAGTAGGTGAAGGAAATCAGTGAATTTGCTGAAGGTTTTTCCACCCAACATTTTGCCAGGTAAACCGTAATCAGAATCATTAATAGGTTAAACAATTCGAAACCTCCGCCGGTCACATTTATCCCGAATAAAGGCAAGCTGATCAGTAACAACATGGCTAACCAGCCCCAACGTTTGCCACCAAACAATTTTCCGACAAAAAACATCCCTACTAAAAGGAAAAAGCTGATTGCCGCGTTTACATAAAATACATTGCCCGGTCTGTATCCAAAAAGATCATGCACCAGGCTTACCAGGAAAGCGAAAAAGTAGGGCCGTTTATCCAGATAACCTCCGAGTATATAAAAGACGCCGTTCACCTCGTATCCACGGCTGACCGTGAAGACTTCTTTTTCCAGATGCATATGCATGGACGTGGAAGCCAATACGACTTCATCCATGGTGATTTTGAAGTAGGCGTCCTGTAAAAGGAAATACACACCTACCGCTAGCCCGGCTGCCAGGAATACCCATTTATGTGCCAGGAATATTCCTTTTGGATTTCTGAAGTGTGTCTTCCTGTTTTGAAAGACTGATTGAAGGAAAACGAGGAAGGTAAATAGCAGGAGCCAGTAGCCTCCATGTTTTACCAGAAGCAGAGTATAATCACCTTCGATAAGCCAGAAGCCGCCAACCAGACACGCAGCAGCTACGACACCGAAAACAGAGAGCAGGAGCATAAGGATAAAAAAAAGCCGTTCACCTGAGTGAACGGCTTGAAACTAGATACTAAGCTTACTTAGAAAGCAACACTAACAGTACCCGGGGTGCCACCAGTAGCTGAGATAGCTGTTCCCTGGATGATGCTGGAAGGGTAAGTTTCGCCGGCAACAGGGTCAACAGACTTGACGTATTTGTCGGTTCCTACCAGTTCAGCAGAGCTTACAGAAGTTACTCCGTTTTCCAGGAAGTACTGGTCAGCAGCAGAAGCCAATTGACGCAAGTTGTTGATGATTGCTTTGGTTTGTGAAGTATCGCGAACCTTCTTGAAGGCCGGGATAGCCATAGCGGCCAAAAGACCGATGATGACCACCACGATCATGATTTCCACGAGGGTGAAACCTTTTTTATTATTTTTCATGATATACACTAGATTTGGTTTTATATTTATTTAGTTGGTGCTTGATTAACGCCCCCAACTAATGGCCAGGTTCCCTCGGTTGAAAAGAGGGATAAAAACGAATTCCCCCAATTTAAACTTTTTTTACAAGGGACTATCCAAACTAGCTATTTTTCTTCTGAAAATATCTCTGCAAACACCATTTTACCTCCTGCAGAAGGTAATATGCTGATAATTTTTACATTTACTTTCTCACCAACGTGGTTTCGCCCATTATTTACAACCATCATGGATCCATCAGGCAGATAACCTACCGCCTGGCCCTCATCTTTACCGGCCTTAACCAGCTCAATAAACGTAACATCCCCCACATGGACCTCTGGAGCCAGAGCTTTATAGAGTTCATTTATGTTTAACCAGCTAACGCCCTGAAATTCTGCCATTTGAGCGAGATTATAGTCCAGGGTCAGCAGTTTCGCTTTTAAAGTCTTTGCTAGAAAAACGAGCTTGGCGTCTACAGCAGCTCTCTCGCTTACCTCACTTTCGTGGATTTTGATGTCCACGAAGGGCAAGTTCTTGAGTTGGTTCAGGTATTCCAGGCCCTGCCTCCCTTTTTCTTTACGTTGAATATCCTTGGAATCCGCAACACGTTGAAGTTCATCCAGGACAAATTGTGGAATTACAATACCATTGGTGATGAATTTCGTTTCGCATAGTTTTACAATGCGCCCATCAATAAGGGCGCTCGTATCTACCAAAATAATGGAAGTCTCAACATCTTCAGGGGAAAACCGTATATAAGGAATCACTACGTTAAATTCATCCTGACCTCTAAGGGCTATCACTGTGCCCAAATACATAAATATAACGTAAAGGGCTAAACGGACTAAAAAGAGGATAGCCGGGTCTCCATTTTCAAAAAGCGGGGAAATGTCGATAAGGAAAGCCACTAAAGCTCCCATCCCCAATCCAAAGGTTAGGGCGGTAAGACCACGTAACGAAAATCCCTTTAGAAATATATCAAGGAGAATCACCAGCCCTCCAAGCATACATCCAATTCCGATTGCAAGAAGTTGATATTGATCCCATTCCTTGACTGTAAAACAGACTAGCCAGCTTCCCATCACACAGATAATGAGAAAGAAAACTCGTATAATAAAAATGGTTTTATTCATCGAAATAGTGAATGGATAATCGGCGGACGGCTATAAAGCTTATTAATGGTTTAGAACACAAAATCGAAATCCAGCCCAACGCGATCGAAAATTTGGGGCAACCCAATTCACCGGACTCTCCTGTATCTGATCCCAGGCATCCGCCCCACTACCCCCAAACAGACCAACGTCTGAAGAACCATCATTACCTGTTACCCATTCCGCCAAATTTCCATACAAATCATAAATCCCGTTGTTAGGCTGAGACACTCCCACGGGTTGGCTTTTGAATTCACTGGTTCCGATAAACCAAACCGCTTCCTCGCGAACCTCAGTTTCATCAATAACAGAAAACCATCTCAGCTCAGGGAGTTTCACTTCACGTCCCAAAGTCCAACTCAACCGTACGCAAAATTCGCTAGCCTGATCAAATCCAACTGAATCTACCGGATATCCTTCCCCAATCCATCGACTTGGATTCACACCCATGACGGTTTCAAAAAGCGACTGGTCCACCTCAGTACTGAAGATCTGCATATCCTCAGTGGGATGATTTACCAGCCGGCTATCTATATGGTTTACCAACTTCTCCAGTCGATCATCGAGATCAATTAACCATTCAACTCGCTTTTTGAGTGCCGGATCAGGTAGGAGCGTCAGGGAGAAACGGGTCTCAAAATTTTTAAGCGCCCCTTCAAGCTCAAGCACTGCCAGTCGAACTGAAGGCCAGTCCTTTTGGCGGAGGTAACTATTCAGCTTTTCAGTCTGTTCCTGTAGCAAAGCTGCGTTTGCCTCGCTCAAATCAGAAGCCAATTTGTGCCGCAACTCTTCTACTCTGTTTGGATTATTGAATTCAGTATTGGGAAAGCGTTCATTTAGAAGTAGCTGAAGATTCAATGCACGGTCCAGATTATCGGTCCTACTTCCTTCAGGTGAAGCTGAAATAAGTTCTTCAACCCGAAAATTCATACGGGCAGCTTCAATTCTCCTCAGATGCCCCTTCAACTCCTGAACAAAGCGCCAACGCACATGGCTGCTCTCGGGCATATTGAGGTTTATCGACTCTTGCAGGACCACTGCGCGTTCAAACAGCTGCTCGGCATAGTCCCAGTCACCCGCGGCATAAGCCACCTTGCCATCTTCGGCATAGCGATCTACCTGGGCCGCCGCATCCACGGTCTTCAGACTTTGCAACCATTTCCGTATCCTCGCCACTTCATTCAAATCCACCAAGGAGCTACCATGTAATTGAGAATTTATCCATTCCTGGGCTGACAATGCTTCTTCTAGAAGCGGAACGGCCGAAAGCGTATCTCCGCGTGCGACTAGTTCAGCTGCTTTTTCGGCGTGAGTTCTGGCCTGGGAGTACAGAACCTTACCTTTGGTGTTCTCAAGGCGTCTAAGCAAATAGTTCAACCGAGTGACTGATCCAAACACATCGTCCGGATCAATCGCTCTTAATTTAAACTGGTAGCTCAACGCTTCTTCCAGGAGTAGGAACATCTCAGGATTTGCCGCATCCTTTTTCCACTCACGTTCAAATGCGCGCTCTGCCTCTACACTCTTGGCCATCCACTCAATTACCGAGGATTCATCCACTTCCCAACTTTTGGGTTTTTCGATCCCTCGTGGTCCGGCTAACCCGAGATAAACCAGAAGGATCAAAAATACCGTGGCAACTAGAAACACAACCCACGCTAGCCAGAACAGATTCTGCCCAGAGGATAAGTCGCGCCCGCCTTTTATTCGCATGCCACGGTTTTGGCCCAGAAATGGCCCTTGGGAAAGCAAAACTTTCAGAAGAACCCTACCGGCTTTTTTATTTGATCCGCCGCTATTCGCCTTCCACCGTAATCCCGGATTTTATTTCAGCATCAAATAACCATGGATATCGATACCGGCACAGACCCTTACCAGCCCTTCGGCAAGGTGTGTATTCTCGCCCCTGGATTACTCGGGGCATCGGTAGCAATGGCCTGCAAAAAGAACCGCGTGGCGCAGACAACCCATATATGGTCACGTCGTGCGAGCTCTCGTGCAAAGCTCATAGGCCAACCCTGGTGCGATGAAATTTTTGCCTCCCCCGGGGAAGCAGCTGAAGAGGCTGATCTGGTGGTAATATGTTCTCCGGTAGATTTTATTGTCCCCTTGTACAACGAAATCCGGCAGTCCATGAAACCCGGCGCACTGGTTACAGATGTGGGCAGCACTAAAAGTCTGATTTGCCGTCAAATCCATGCTGCAGCGGATCCACGGGTGCATTTTATTGGCGCCCACCCTATGGCAGGTTCTGAGAAGACCAGTATGGACTACGCGTGCGATTCTCTATTTCACAATCGGCCATGTATTATCACCCCGCTTGAAGATTCCAACGAAATTGCAACCAAACGAATTATCCAATTCTGGAAATCGATCGGCGCTGTAACTTTTATCAAAACACCGGAGGACCACGACGAGATCGTCGCACATATCAGCCACCTGCCACACCTCATTGCTGCGAGCCTGTGCCAATTTTTGGATAAACACCCGAGTGATTGGGAACAGCTTACCAGTACCGGGCTCCGTGAAACAACACGGATCGCCTCAGGAGATCCCGGCATGTGGAAAGCTATTATAGAAACCAATCGCGAGGAAATCAAACGCGCCTTATCCGGCTACCAGGACGATCTGCAACGTATCCAGTCTGCCCTGACAAATGGAAATATGGTCGAATTGGTCTCGATTCTCGAGAAGGGTAAAAATTTTCGCGACCGGCTCAACTGAGGGCCCAATCGTGAGTGCTCTTTATCCAGGTCTTCTCCACATAAAGCCGTACACGCGTCCGGTATCAGGAACTGTGGAGGTTCCAGGTTCTAAAAGTATCACCAACCGAATGCTTCTTCTGGCAACCATGGCCGAGCACCCAGTCAGGCTCACAGGGGCTCTCTTCAGCGATGATTCCCGCCACATGGTGGATTGCCTAAAAGCACTTGGTTTTGAAGTGGCGCCTGATGAAGAAACAAAAAGTATCCAAGTCACAGGTACGGGTGGACGCATTCCTGCCGCGAAAGCCTCTCTCTTTGTGGGAGCAGCAGGAACTGCTGCACGTTTTCTTACCGCCTTTTGCGCCAGCCGAAAAGGAGGACGTTTCGAGATCGATGGAACCGAGCAGATGCGCAACCGCCCCATGAAAGGTTTGCTAGACGCGCTTGAACAACAAGGAACCAATATCGACTCCCAGGAAGGATTCCTTCCCGTCACAATTTTACCCCAAGGACTCAAAGGCGGACGTTTGCAATTGGAAGCTTCTGCGAGCACACAATTATTATCGGCTCTTCTCATGGTAGCCCCATTAGCGGAAACCGACTTGGAAATAGAAGTGTCCGGAGGAGCCGAGAAAAAACCATTCGTGCTCTTGACCCAGGAGCTGATGTACCGCTTCGGGCAACCTAAGCAGGAAACTGAAACCTTGGGGAAGGGGAAGGTTCTGCTTCAGGTCAAAGCCGGTGTTCCTTACAAAATACCTGAAACGGTGTCCATTGAGCCAGATGCCTCGGCCGCATCCTACTTTCTATCTCTACCCCTGGTGGTCGGAGGTACGGTTACAATCAAAGGCCTCCACTCCGGCTCCCTGCAAGGAGACTATGCCTATACGGACGTACTACGCAAACTCGGCATGACGGTTGAGGAAACAAGTGAAGGCACAACCGCTTCAATGGCTATCAATCAATTGCCCGGGCAGGGATTACAGCGCAACTTCTGGCCCATTTCAGACACCTTCATGACCTTGGCAGCCATTTCGCCTCTTTTAAAAGGTCTCACTCGGATTGAAGGAATAGGTCATACGCGCCACCAGGAAAGCGACCGTATCTCGGCCATGGCCAATGAACTAATCAAACTGGGTCAATGGATTGAGGACGGAGACGATTTCATCGAAATCCAACCGGGACTGATCGTACCCTCCGAAGTAATGACCTATGACGACCATCGTATAGCTATGAGTTTTGGAATCCTTGGGTGTTTTAACCTCTATGCCGATGGTTCACCCTGGCTAACAATTCGTGATCCCGGCTGTTGCGCCAAAACATTTCCCGAGTTTTTTAAAATCCTGGAAAAACTGAGAACTGCATGACGAAAGATTCTTTTATAATTGTCACTGTTGATGGCGGTGCCGCCTCGGGCAAATCCTCTACTTCAAAAATTCTAAGTGAGCGGCTCAATCTCCTCTATGTAAATACTGGATCCCATTACCGTTCCCTCACTTGGGCTCTTTTGCAAGCAGGCGTCTCAGCAGAAAATGAACGAGTGGTTGCAGACTACCTGAAATCTATTCCAATAGGTAGAACCGTCGAAGGCAAAGAGGCGCGAATCACTTTAGAATCACATACCTTAGGAAATGAAATCCGTTCGGAAGCAGTAAACAATGCGGTTTCCGTTTTTGCTGCTATCCCAGCCGTACGCCAATTTTTGCTCACCCACCAACGGTCCTACCAGAATCTGGCTCGAGAAGCCGGATTCTTTGGCCTGATCATGGAAGGTCGGGACATCGGTTCGGTCATATTTCCGGAAGCAGATTTTAGGTTCTTTATGTATGCCGACGAATCAGAGAGGGCGCGACGTAGACTAATGGAAGGTCAGGTCGACAGCATTCAGAAGCGAGACCAAATGGATAAACAGCGAAAAACGGCCCCGTTAACCTGTCCGGAAGGGGCTATAAGAATAGATACAACTCAGTTGAGCCTGGATACAGTCGCCGATAAAATGACAAAAGTCATCCAATCCAGCAAAAAAAGTAAGCCAAGATCGCAAAAAAGTTGAAGTGTAAACCCTAAATATCTTGCCACAATCGCAATACTCTTTCCACACTTGCTATTTTAGTTTTTCAACAGAGTAACACTGACTAATGCTTTGAGAAAACGACTGCATCTCAAAAAAAGACAGGATCGCTGCACTTGGAACTAAACCAATTAAACTACTGGAAACTAACTATAAAACATGAATAACAAATCCTATTGGAAAATAAGTATAGTTCTCACTCTTGGAATGTTTCTCCCCGCCGTGGCAACCATGGCACAGGAAGAGGATGATGAAAAACTGGACACCTATGACTTAGCCGAGCTTTTAATCGATGAGATCCCAATTGAGGAGAACATCATGCCCACCTCCCGTCCGTTCAACTCGGTTTACGGAACCAACAGGAGCATTTTGGATACGCCGAGAAATGTTACCATCATTTCCCGGGAACAATTGGATGCCATCGCGATTAAAGATGTCCGCGATTTTTCCAAACTCACCTCCAGCTCTTACACCAAAACAAACTTCGGGGCTCCGACCACGCCTAATTTACGTGGACAGGACGCCGACTTGTTCGTCAACGGCATGCGTCGTGGCGGATCGGTTAATGGTAACGGTATGCCGATTAACTTTAAAGCGGTTGAGTCGGTTAACATTGTGAA
>JAPUIL010000662.1 GCA_027297085.1 Verrucomicrobiota bacterium
GGATAAGGTCTTCCGGATAACCCCATTCGGTAAACCAGTGGAGCGACTCACCCGGATGGGTGTCGGGGTGTTTTTCAAAATCGATGTCGTGCAAAAATCCCGTGATCCACCACAAGTGTTTATCCTCACCAAGGAGGTGGGCATATCCGTCCATTGCCGTGGCCACCATCAGCGCGTGGTGCCGCTGATATTCGTTCTGGACGTATTCGTTGAGGAGGACACGGGTTTCGTCGGTGGTCGGGAGAATCATGGTCGTCTAATCGAACTTCATAAAGGCAACTTTCCGTCAGTTGGTCGAACCTCATTTCGTGGGTGAATTCAAATGATTAGAAATTCTCCTCTCCTAATCTCTCGCCTCTTCCGCAGAATCTGTGGGTAGAATTTTAGCATAAATCATATTAGACGATGATTGACAATGACTTACCTAACAGAAAATGCTTTTTCATTTGGTACCCGAAATCAGAAAACTGTTTTTCGGAGAAAAACAACAGCCCACAAGTTCGTCCGGCTGAATGAAGAACAAGCCAAACCTCGTATAAAGTGCCCAGTTTACTGGGCCGAGCGTTAGCGAGTTTATGCCGTGATTTGGCTTGTTCGGAATTTTGTCGGATGAAACCAAATACATTTTAACCCACTAATTCTGCGGAAGAGCCCTTTTTAAAGAGTAAACCATTCAGATCCGATTAAATGAACTCGTTAATCAGGCTTTCCAACATTTCCTGACGACCACTTTCCACGGTCGGTTCAGGGTGGGATAAACTGTAAGCTTCCAACTCGGAGAATCCTACTTCACCGGACTCAATTTTGGAACCGATACCAGAATCCCAAGTGCTATACCGTTTGGAAACAAAATCATCCAGGCGGCCATCTTCAATGATCGCATGAGCGATTTTGAGACCGCGGGCGAAAGCATCCATACCGCCGATATGAGCGTGGAAAAGATCGAGGGGTTCGAAACTTTCGCGCCTTGGTTTGGCGTCGAAGTTCAATCCACCTTCTTTGAATCCACCATTCTTTAACAGCTCCAGCATGATCTGGGTGGTCAGGTAGATATCGGTGGGGAATTGATCGGTATCCCAACCGAGTTGCGGATGGCCGGTGTTGGCATCTACCGAACCCAAGGCTCCAGCGCCGGCCGCGACGACCATTTCGTGCTGCATGGAATGGTTCGCGAGCGTGGCGTGGTTGGTTTCCAGGTTAAGCTTGAAATGATCCATCAAGTCATATTGACGCAAGAAGTTCAGACAGGCCGCCGCATCGGAGTCGTACTGGTGAGTAGTTGGTTCTTTGGGTTTGGGTTCGATGAAAAACTGACCCTTGAACCCGATCTCGGCGGCATAATCGACAGCCATGTGGAGAAGTTTGGCCAGGTGGTCGAGCTCGCGTTTCATGTCGGTGTTCAGCAAGGTAGTGTATCCTTCGCGGCCACCCCAGAACACATATCCTTCACCTCCGAGTTCCAAGGTAGCGTCCATGGCGGATTTCACCTGAGCGGCGGCGTAAGCAAAAACGGCGGCACTGCAGGAGGTTCCAGCTCCGTGCATGTAGCGCGGGTGAATAAAAAGGCAGGCCGTGCCCCAGAGTAATTTCTTGCCGGTGCTTTCCTGGTGTTCCTTCATGGTTTCGACCACGGCTTCGAGGTTTTTATTGGACTCTGCCAGGGTAGCTCCCTCGGGAGCCACATCGCGGTCGTGGAAGCAGTAGTAATCGATTCCCATTTTATAGAGAAATTCGAAAAATACACCTACGCGGCGCTGGGCATTTTCCACGGAATCGCTGCGGTCATCCCAGGGTTTGAGCGATGTGCCAACCCCGAATGGGTCGGACAGCTCATTGCGCATGGTGTGCCAGTAGGCTGCGGCAAACCGAAGGTGGTCCTTCATGGTTTTCCCGCCAATGACTTCATTGTGCAGGTAATGTTTAAAAGCCAAGGGATTCTTGGACTCGGGACCTTCGTAAGGAATTTTTGGTACGTCTGGAAAAGCATCTGACATCTCGTGATTTCTTTGTTTGTTAGGTATACTACTGCTTGTTTACCAGGGGAACCAGGAAAGATGCAACGAGCGTTGACACTCGGTCAAGGCGATTTCAGAAGGTCCGAGCAAAGACTTAATTTCCTCACAGAAAAATTAAGTAAGAGAATTGAACTTCTTAAGCCTCATCTAGGTTGACGGATGGGAGATTTTGAACCTATCGTCCCCATCGTTGCAAAGTAGCTAATCTTGAGATCCTTTTCCAAACTCTCACCTGTCTTCTCAGACAGTCAACTAATCCTACCATCAATCAAACCTCCTACACTAATAATTAATACCCAACTAATCCTCATATGAACTCAGTCTACTTCTGGCCTGTTCCTATAGCTTCCATTATCGCTCTCATATTTGCCTGGTTGTTTTTCAAGCAAATGATGAAGGCGAACGAAGGAGACGCTACCATGATTCGTATTGCCGAGCACGTCCGCAAGGGCGCTATGGCGTATCTGAAACAACAATACAAAGTGGTGGGAATCGTCTTCGTAATCCTCACGGCTGTATTTGCTTTTATGTCCTTAGGATTGAAGGTGCAAAATCCGTGGTTGCCGATCGCCTTCATAACCGGAGGGTTCTTTTCCGGCCTGGCTGGCTACTTCGGCATGAAAACGGCCACCTACGCCTCGGGCCGCACCGCCCAAGCAGCCAAAGAATCCCTGGATGCAGGCTTAAGGATTTCCTTTCGTAGCGGGGCCGTCATGGGTTTGGCTGTGGTAGGACTAGCCCTTCTGTATATATCCATCTGGTGGATTATCCTGAATACCTTTGTCGATGTTGCTACTCAGAGCCAAAAGTTGATGATTATCACAACTACTATGCTGACCTTCGGCATGGGCGCTTCCCTGCAAGCCCTCTTCGCCCGGGTCGGTGGAGGTATCTATACCAAGGCGGCTGACGTGGGAGCTGATCTTGTGGGTAAGGTAGAAGCCGGTATCCCTGAAGATGATCCGCGTAATCCTGCCACTATTGCGGACAACGTCGGTGACAACGTAGGCGATGTGGCCGGAATGGGGGCCGACCTTTATGAATCTTACAGCGGTTCGATACTGGCAGCTGCTGCTCTGGGTGCGGCGGCCTTTATGCGAGCGAATGATCCGTCTCATCAGGTAGCTGCGGTCATGGCGCCTATGCTGATCGCCGCGATTGGTATTATCCTTTCTATCGCTGGAATCTATTTTGTTAAAACCAAGCAAGACGCCACACAGAAGGAACTGCTCGCAGCCCTGGAGAGGGGTATCAATATCTCCTCGCTCCTGATCGTGGTGGCTTCTTTCTTCGCACTGAAGTGGCTGGGGCTTCCTAACTACATCGGGATCTGGGGTTCTATTGTTGTGGGCCTCGTCACTGGTATCATAATCGGTAAGGCCACTGCCTACTATACTTCTGCGGAATACAAACCGACACAGCACATAGCTGAGAACGCCGAAACCGGACCTGCCACGGTCATTATCGCCGGCCTGGGAGTAGGATTTATTTCCACCGCCATTCCAGTGCTAGCCATTATGGTGGGCACGACCCTGGCGTATTTTTTCGCCGCGGGCGGATTGGATATGTCCAATATTAGTCAGGGCTTATACGGTATCGGCATCGCGGCGGTTGGTATGCTTTCCACCCTGGGGATAACCCTGGCAACTGACGCCTATGGACCGATCGTGGATAACGCCGGCGGTAATGCGGAAATGGCCCACCTGCCACCTGAAGTTCGCAAACGCACCGATGCACTCGACTCTTTAGGAAATACAACTGCGGCGACCGGCAAAGGATTTGCGATTGGATCTGCCGCCCTGACAGCCCTGGCATTAATGGCTTCTTACTATGAGGCAATCCGCATAGCTATCGGCCAAACGATAGAAAAAACAGCCAGTTTTACTTTCCCGAATGGCACGGTGGTTAACACAGTTGAAGAGCTGAATAACATCAGCCTGATCGATTTGGTAAATTACTACGATGTCCATCTCATGAATCCGAAAGTTATTATTGGCCTATTGCTAGGAGCCATGATGGCCTTTGTGTTTTGTGGCCTCACCATGAATGCGGTGGGACGCGCCGCAGCTGATATGGTGAACGAAGTACGTCGCCAGTTTCGCGAAATCCCAGGAATCCTCGAAGGCGAAAACGAGCCGGACTACGCCCGCTGCGTGGAAATTTCCACGATTGGCGCCCAAAAGGAAATGCTCGTGCCTTCTCTGCTCGTGATCTTAGTGCCGGTAATATTCGGAGTACTCTTTGGAGTTCCAGCCGTTGTCGGTCTCCTGACTGGTGGTCTGGCGGCAGGATTTTCTCTGGCGGTCTTTATGGCCAACTCAGGGGGAGCTTGGGACAATGCAAAGAAATATATCGAAGAAGGAAATTTCGGCGGCAAAGGATCGGAAGCTCACAAAGCGGCTGTAATCGGTGACACTGTGGGAGATCCTTTTAAAGATACCTCCGGTCCGAGCCTGAACATCCTGATTAAGCTCATGTCGATGGTTGCCATCGTCATGGCCGGTGTGACCGTGGCCTACAGTATCTTCTAATTATCAAATCGTCAGCGAGCTAACTCCTGCATTTTCAACCCTCGTGCCGAAGTGTAGGAGTAGCGGTTGTTGTTCTGCGCTCTACAAGATGTGTCGACGCATCGCTCCTCGGTGCAACCGTGACCCAAAACCCACCCCTGATCGCGAATGTACCGAGGCCTTGGCCGACAGCGTAGCGAATTACATTCACTCCTACATCACAATTCGAATCTTTAAAGGTAGGAGCGCAGCTTGCTCGCGACCTTGGCAGCAACATTTAGCTGTAGATGGTAGAGCCATTGCCTCCCCGCAATGCGATTTTCTGAGCATACAATACTATCTTCTTGATAAGCGCTACTCCTACCCCGAAGTCCAAATCGAGTTGCAGGAACCGCCGCGATGGGCACCTATCTGTTGCGCACCAACTGCCAGGAGCACAATCCCAGAATGCGCCGGCGGTGGTATATCCATTTGACCGAAGTCGAAGCTGCCTATACGCCCCAAGCACATCCGAAATGGAGTGGATAAAAACTGACATCGACGGACCAGTGTCTTAGGAAATACAACGATTTTGCTCCTGTAACTGTTGAACTCAGGCTAGCATAAACAGACACTAAAATCCTAGGCGAATTGGGCCTCTACGTTCGACCAACACCTCAGAATTGAGGGGAAGCATCTAATCCAATTTGAACCGAAGCACACATAACCCCGGCTACAAAACCGGGGTTGAAATTATTGGGCGGCAAATGAGCTCAGACCGGAATGGCACTAAGTTAAGCAGTTTATTGATAAATTATCGAAGCAAGACCGGCGTCGGGGTCATTCCTTGCAATCGCCGTGCCTAGCCATAGCCTATCAAGACGACGGCTGGTGCATGCTGATGCGGGATTGAAGGTTTGACCCCCTCGAAAGGAACGGACCGCAGATTCGCCCAAACCCACCCTAACTTAGGGCCATTAGCTCAGACCGCTTCAGCTAATTTCCGCCGCTTTCTCCAAGCGACTAATCCAAGAGCTAGCCCACCAAAGATTAGGGTGTATGTAGACGGCTCGGGGATCGCGGAGGTCAGACCCGAGAACACAATATCACTGCCAGAGCCATTAAATCTAGCAGCGCCCGTAGATCCGGTCGCCCCAAAGCCCGCTAATCGAAATTCGACCGTGGAAGTTAATGTATCAAATGACGAATCAGAGACATCAAGATTTATAGTCGCAGATGCTCCATCCAATGTAAACGTATCTACAGCACTTGAAAAACTATCAAGACTCGAAAAGAGACCCCAACTATCGGGACCTGAACCTGTAGTCTGAAAATTAATGTCTAAAGCAGAAAGATTAATAGAAAATCCAGCCTCAGGTCCAATCGAGAATGAATAATAATCCCCTGCTGTAATTGCTTCTGATAAGCTCGAAACTCCAGACGTTGACCAGTTGTTTGAACTAAAACCATCTGTATTTGATGCTCCCACAATTCCTGAACCTCGAGTCAGCGCTCCACTGGGACTGGTACTAGAGATATTAGTCCCGAAAAAATCTGCAGTTTCAGGATCTGGGGTAATCCCGGAATTCCCTGAAAACTCCCAGGACAAAATGACTTGTGCATTGCTGGAAACTGCAATTAAAATTACAGCTATGGAAATGAGTCCGATGAGTTTTTTCATGGCGAAATGGGAATTGGAAATACGACAATGAAAATGAGAAATTTTGAAAGATGTGGCCAGCTTTTTCCTTTCAAAACACTTCTCACAGAGTGAATTAGTGGAAACCCTGCACGGCTAGCGGGGATTTGGCTTAGAAATACTAAAACTGAAGACCTAATAGTTAGTCGAATCCTTTAAAATCAGGAATTCACCTAGCCTCCAGTCAGAAAAACTCGTAGAAAATGTCCAAACCCAGGGTAATAACGGGTATTTCCGAATACCAAATTATCGGGGAAAACACGCTTCGAAGCAGAATTCCACTCTACCTAACATGTTTGAATATTCCAGTAGCTGAAAACAGGCTGGTATAATCGCTTAACCTATGCTAAGGGTTTCACTGCATCTTTTATGCGAATTCATCACAAAATCCTCCTGCTCGTTTGCGCAGCCTTTTTTCTATGTGTCGTCAGTACCATCGGAATGTACTTCTATTCGATGGCGAAATTGAAGAACGGTCTTACCTATTTCCATAGCCAAATCGTGGAGGGAGAAGGCAATGTTGAATCATTGGAATTCAAATACGAGGACATTGATTGGCAGTTTCCATTCGGTCTAATGACCGAAAAATTGCAGATCGACATCATGACCTCGGGGTCAGATCAACATGTAAAGATCACTGCGGATTCAGTAGGTTCTCAACTCAAAGGAGTTCCATCCGGCGCCTTAATGGTTTCCGCCCGTGATATTAAACTGACATCGGGCAATCCAGCGAAGCCACTCCTCAGCAATCAGTTTCGTATCCGCTCGATAGACGTTCGTTTCGTGGAGTATCAGACTTACGTTTCCATTTTAAATCCCGATCAGTCCATGCGACGTATTTATGGTCACTTGGCGGAGCTTCTCAAACGTGGAGACACAACCGGTAGATTGCGTATGCAGGGCGTGGTGCATTTTGATTTTGGAAAAGACGGTGCGGTTTCCCAACGGTTCAGCACTCAACTCAACGGGAGCGTGACGCGTATTGTGCTAAACCAGGACGATCTAATCTTAGTAGCACCCAAGTTTGCCAGCCGCCTTTCTGATGGAGACCTGGAACTCGTGGCCAATCACCCACTAAAGGCGTCTCGACTGTTAGAGATCAGAAAGGAAACGGAAGAAAAATCCAAGGAAAAGCGTTGGACTCAGGAACAATTTCCTGAGGATGTCTATCGACACGTGCTCTGGAGCTACCTGTTGACCAAGGAGTATGGTTCGGAATTTGCTCACTTTGTAACAAACGCTCATGAGTTCGGCTCTTTTAATTCGGAGGAAGAGATAGCCAAGGATCGGCAAAACAACCGGGTAGGTATAACCTATGCAGAGAGTAACGTGCCGGAATCGAAATTGCTCGATAGGATCCGTAACGACCCGCGAATTTATCAATAATACGAAGCAGCTTGTGCTGCCTTAGCGGAAGCTAAACACGTGGACGAAGTTAAGGACATACGCGATAAGTCAGAGGCTATGCGGCACTACGCTAGGCAAGCTAATAATAAGGAGCTTGAAATAGACTGTGCAGAAATACGGTACAGAGCAGAGCGCCGGGTAGGAGAACTTCTAGTCGAGCAGAAAGAGACTGTCGGATTAGCAAAAGGTGGAGGAGACACGAGCACCGGTTCCCGAGTGGTACCGGTGCAAGAACCCCTTACACTCGCTGAAGCAGGGATAGACAAGAAGCTTTCCATGCGCTCCCAGAAGCTCGCGGCAATTTCAGACGAAGACTTCGAGGAACAAATTGAAGATTGGCGAACACGAGTTGAAGTAGGAACAGAAAGAGTGATTACGAGTTTTGTTATAAAAGGAATTCGCCCAACAAGACACGTTGTTCAGGAATTGCCGAGTGGGTTTTTTGACTTAATCTATGCAGACCCACCGTGGCGATACCAGGTGACTGACAGGGGCTAGGGATAGTGCAGTCGTGCTTCTACACCCCAAGCCCCTCCTCCACGATAAGGTCACCTGCTTAAGACCCTGCTCCCCGGTGTTACCGAAGCACAAAAAGCCCCGAGCAAACTCCTCAGGATGCCCAGGGCTAAATGTCACCTTACAGTCCACCACAAACGCGGCTTCCTGT
>JAPUIL010000663.1 GCA_027297085.1 Verrucomicrobiota bacterium
ATCATTCCCAATGCGGCTGTTCTCATTGCGGGCGGTCCTAATCAGGACAATGGAAGAAAGTTTATCGACTATTTGTTGACTTCGGAAGTCGAACAGGCGCTTGCGGAAAGCGAGGCGGCACAGATGCCATTACGTCCTGACGTCCCGGTTCCTCAAAACTTCAAAAGAGTCGATGAAATCATGGCCATGGATGTGGATTACGCGAAGCTCGGGGAGATCCTGGAAGACCTGGCGCCTGGATTCTTGAAGCAATGGGTGGATCAAAACCAATGATCTCGTGCAGCATTCTTGAACAGCCAGGAAAATGGCGGATTTATGGAATTTTTTCCGGTTTACTTTTGGCGCTCGCCCCGGCGTTCGTTTTGGTTGTCTCACTGGGGGTTTCTCCCTCGTCTCCTGCTTGGTTCGACTCCGGATTCGGCCTCTCGGTGATTCGCACTCTGCTGGTCGCCGGTGTTGCCGGAGTTGCCACACTTCTGATCGGATTGCCGTGCGGCATCTTGGGTGGACTCTATGAGTTTCCGTTGCGGCGATTGTTCCTTGGCCTGGTGGCGTTGCCTCTCCTTGTGCCTTCTTTTTTATGGGCAATTGGCCTTTCCATGCTTCGTGTGGCATTGGGACTTCCGTCTAACAGTTTCCTCTCGGGGTTTCCTGGGACTGTAATCGCTTTCACCATCACTGGGCTTCCACTGGTTGTCTTTGTTGCCATGATTGCTGTGCGGGGCATTTCAAAAGGCCAGATGGATGCCGCGCGCTTGGCTGGTGGGGAACGGTTTCTCTTCCGGCAGACTCTCAGAAACGTTTTTCCGGCCACGGCCATGGCTGCCGTCCTGGCAGCTGTATTGACCCTTTCGGATCCTGCGCCAGGACAGATTCTCGGTTATCGCGGTGCCGCATCGCAGATGCTAACCAGCTTTTCCGCCCTCTACGATTTTTCATTGGCTGCCCGCCAGTGTTTGGTTTTGGCAGTGATCGTTTTGGCAATCACCTTTCCGATTGCAGCAGGGCTGGGTCCCAGGCTGGCCGAAGGGTTGCTGGCTCTGGATGTGCAGCCCGCTCCGCTGACAAGACACCCCACAGTATCCAGGATTGCCCCGTGGTTTTTCCTCGCCCTTATCTCGCTCATGATAGCAGCCCCTCTCGCTGGACTCGTTCAACCGTTGATTTACGGATTTCAATTCAGCCGGGCTATTTCAGAGGCGCTACGCACTATTGAAAGCACGCTGGTTTATGGTATCACGGCCGGCCTGCTTGCAACCATCATGGGAAGCCTGATGGCGCTTTGCGCTGGGCGGAATCGCCGGTTGCGTTCATTGCTTGTAGCCGGGCTGTTCATCGTCATTGCTCTCCCGCCTTCCCTCGGAGCATTAGGTTATGTTTATACCGCATCGAATGCTCCGGCATCGCTCGATTTCATTTTTCGCAGCCGTTTCACGGTAGGGCTTTGGCTGGCGCTTCGTCTTTTCCCGATTGCTTGTGTGTTCGCCATGAGAAGGCTTGGAACTTCCTCACCATCGTGGGCAAATGCCGCCGCACTTCACGGCGTCTCACTACCCAGATTTCTCTTTCGAGTGGTCTGTCCGTGGCTGTTTCCCGCCGCCATGCTTTCGGGACTATTGATCGCTCTGTTAGCCGTGGCGGACGTCAGTTCGGTTCTCCTTCTGCATCCCCCCGGCCAGGGATCGTTGCCTCTGGCGATCTTTACTGTGATGGCCAATGCCCCGGAATCGCTCGTAGCGTCATTGTGCTTGGTTTACATTGGAGGAGCAGCAATGCTGCTGACTTTGGGATGCGTAGTAATCGGTTTTTTGAAACAGCTGGGATTAAATAGATGAGCCTCCTGGTACAGTTTGAAAATATTGCGAGAGATTTTAACGGTAACTCCGTTTTCAGGGATATCAGCTTTGAGATTTCTACCGCGGAACACCTGGCTCTTCTGGGACCATCCGGATGCGGCAAATCTACTCTGCTCCGGTTGCTTGCAGGACTGGACCCACCTTCTCAAGGCCGGATCCTAATTAACGGAAAGATCGTTTCCGAGGATGGAAAGATCCTCGTTCCAGCGCATGAACGCCAAATGGCTATGGTGTTTCAAGACCTGGCCCTTTGGCCAAATCTTACTGCGCTGCAAAATGTTCTCCTAGGTATGGGCAGGATGAACCTCGGCCGGCGCGAACGCCGTACTGCCGCTATGGCCGCTCTGGAAATTTGCCGTATGGAGAGCTTTGCTAACCGCAAGCCGGCCAGCCTGTCCGCCGGGCAGCAACAACGAGTCGCGCTGGCCCGCGCTCTTGCTGTGCGCCCCAAACTCCTGGCACTGGACGAACCGTTCTCCGGACTCGACCTCACATTGAAAACGGAAAT
This sequence comes from Verrucomicrobiota bacterium, assembly GCA_027297085.1. Lineage (GTDB taxonomy): Bacteria > Verrucomicrobiota > Verrucomicrobiia > Opitutales > UBA2995 > UBA2995. Next base: position 2,365 of record JAPUIL010000663.1, read on the forward strand.
CCTGGAGGAGATTCGCCGCCTGGCCAAGGAATTGGACCTCACGGTCTTACTTGTAAGCCACGACGCGCTCGAAGCAGTAGCGCTGTGCACAGAGGCGTTTGTCCTTGAAAACGGACGTTGCAAGGAGAAAGGATCCTTTGATCTTCTGTTGCAAAATCCTGCCTCTACCACCTTGCGCACTTTCCTCCAAAACATTCCGGATGCGCAGCGGTTCATACCCTGAGAGCCCAAGAAGAATGAAAAAACTTTTTCTCATAATTAGTGTTGTTTAATGATACTAAAATCCTCCCTTATCTCTGTTAGCTCCTGTTAAATTTACTTTGCGAAGCATTCCTGTAAACGTATTCAGGCACAGCCGAATCGAAGATTTCAGCGACAGTTTTTTAATTTTCTATGGGATGACTGTGATTTCAAATCTAAAGTGATATTATGGCCCGTTGGCGCTGGAAGCGGGAGAACCGGGCTGACCTTGCTTACGCGAAGACCGTTCTCACAAGAATAAACTGAGTTAATGGCGGAAAGGGATAATTCAATTTCAAGCTTTCACCATTAGAAACCTCAGCTCCAACCTGTAGCAATTTCAGTCGCGACCCCCTCCCCTCATTTCAAAAGTGTAGGAGCTAGCTTGCTCGCGACCATAGATTCATCGTAATAACCTCTCTCTGCTCCAGGCTCCCAACTCTTCTGCTTTACTCCAATTGATCCAACGGACTCCGCACCCCTATTCCCGGTTTCGCCATGACATGAGTGTAAATCATCGTGGTCTCGACAGACTTGTGCCCGAGTAGCTCCTGGACCGTTCTTGCCTGCTTTTTTCACGGAGTTGAGATGTTGGGCTTGACGACCGAGAGGTAAGGGCGCGCACTTTTGTGCGTAACCGAAGCCAGGAGGGAGGAACAACCGGCATGTCATCCCGAGGATGGGTCTAAACCATATATCCACAGGTCGCATTTAGATTGTACATCTGAACTACATTATCTTAAATATGGCTCTTCCGCAGAATTAGTGGGTTAAAATGTATTTGGTTTCATTCGACAAAATTCCGAACAAGCCAAATCACGGCATAAACTCGCTGACGCTCGG
>JAPUIL010000664.1 GCA_027297085.1 Verrucomicrobiota bacterium
GTGAACCCGATGCCCCGCGAGATTTCAGCGCTGCCGCTTAGCCACTGGATAACACCAGGATCTAACTCCAGCCTCTTGCCCCAGCCAGCTGTCGTCCACAACTCGTCGAATCCGGAAACTTTTGTTTTGTCCAAAAAAAAGAATCTGGCCAAGAAACCTCGGCAACCGAATTTGCTCTTTTTATGGACGGATCAACATAGGGCGGACACCGTTCCGTGGGCTGGTAATTCAGCAGTTCAAGCTCCAGCCTTAAACTCCCTGGCGGAGCAGAGTTTTGTGTTTCAACGAACCTACGTGACGCAACCGGTTTGCACCCCATCGCGCGCCTCAATTTTAACCGGGACATGGCCGCATAACCATGGAGCGGTGACGAATCATATACACCTGCGCAAAGAACTCAAAACCGTGGCCGATGCCGTATCCGACGACTACCGAACGGCTTACTACGGAAAATGGCATTTGGGTAATGAACTGCGAGCACAGCACGGATTCAAGGAGTGGCGCAGCATTGACGATAGCTATTGGGAGGATTACACCGATCCGGCCGATACATCGAAGTTCAGCGACTATTATAAATTTCTAACCAGCAGAGGCTTTCCACCCGATGATGTAGAAGAGAATCCGGGTCAGGCAGTATTTTCGCGTGAACTGGCAGCGGCTTTGCCAGAGCGTTATACCAAAGTTAATTTTATTGCGGATGAGGCCGAAACATTTTTGCAGGAGCGCAAGGATGGGAAACCCTTTGTATTGGTGGTTAGTGCTCTCGAGCCGCACCCACCCAATTACGGTCCCCTGAACGAAAGTTACCAACCGGAAGAAATGCCTGCTGGGCCTTCTTTCGCAAAACCGCTTGAGGACAGCGCCTCAATTCTTCATCGCAAAACTTACGAGCGGTTGAGGGAGAAAGGATTTAAAAACCATCCCATGGAGACTGAGGACGACTTCCGTCGTCTCAAAGCCAATTACTACGGCCTGGTTACCATGGTGGACAATGCTTACGGGCGAGTCTTGAAAGCGCTTGAAGATTCGGGACAAGCCGACAACACCATCATCGTTTATACCTCCGACCATGGTGAAATGATGGGCGACCATGGATTGATGGGAAAGAGTGTCTTCTATGAAGAATCCACCCGTGTTCCGCTTACGATTCGTGTGCCCTGGCTTTCGCGAGAGCAGAAAAATATCAAAGGCCTATTCAGTCAGGTGGATCTCTTGCCTACTTTGTTGGATTTAATGGGCGCCGACACTCCTTCAACGGTCGAAGGCGAATCGAAAGCGACTCAGATGAACGACGATTCTGACATGGGGGCGAAGTTTGTTGTCATTGAATGGAACTCACCGGCCTACCCGGATGAAGTGGGTCGCAGTTTGGTGAGTGAGGATGGCTGGAAGCTGAACCAATATGGCAGCGACAATCCAGAACTGTTCAACCTGAACAAGGATCCGGGAGAGCTTCATAATCTGGCGCTTGATCGCGGATTTCGTGATCGCCTAAATGACTTAAAGAAAGAGCTGGCTGCCTGGCAGCAACGAACCGGCGATAAGCTGGTACTGTTAGTGTAGGCCGCCTTAAATAATGAAACAGTGATTTCTACTCTCAGTGAAGGCTACGGGGTCATTCCTTGCAATCGTGCATGCCAATGCGGGATTGTAGGTTTGACCCCCTGCTCGCCCTAGCAGTTTAATTCTTTTGTTTGGCTCTGAGATAGAAACGGAATCTAAGCTTCTTTACCTGCGACCGATTTTACAACGGGTCCGGTAGATTCTAATTCTCGTATCTGGGATGGGAGAACTGGTCGGTCGCGAAAAGTCAGACTTTCATTTCTTCTTTTCCGGTCTTGTCATTGGCGGAATTGGCCTCGGTTTATATCTGTTTGGTAAGAAAAAGGGTCCTTCAAAGTTGGAGAATGAGACTTAGCTGACCATTTGAGAAGGAGATCATCTGCATTCGTGTTGTTTACTTTGTAGAGTGTTAATAGTGTCGTCGACACGGCGGTTTATTGGTTTCATAAGCTCAAAAAGAGGTTGGGCTAGCTAAATCCTGATCTTGTTCTCAATGAGGCACTAGAAATTTCAGATATTGACATCTGATGCATAACCAACCTGCATCAGATGCAATGAGAACGACGATTGATATCGATAAGCCGATTTTGGATGAGTTGAAGCAGCTCGGGAAAAGGCAAAAAAAGACCATCGGTCAGCTTGTTAGCGAGTTGTTGGCCGAGACTTTGAATGAGATGAAGGCGACCGAGTTCAGAAAGTCTAAACGCCCACTACGCTGGAACAGTCAACCCATGGGCGCTCGTGTAGATATTGACGATAAGGATGCCCTTTACTCAGCTATGGACGCGCGGAAATGAGTTATTCCCTCGATGCCAATATCCTGATTTATGCATCGGATCAGAGATCCTCAGATCATGTGAACGCGATTAAATTCCTATCGGATTGTTTGAGCGATTCCGAACCTCTTTATCTTTGCTGGCCGACTGTATTGGCTTATCTGCGAATTACCACACATCCCAGTATTTTCGCATCTCCTCTTTCGCCACAGGATGCAAGACAGAATATCGAAAGTCTGCGGGTTCCCCATGTGCGTTTCATAAGTGAGGGGGATAATTTTTGGGAACACTATGAGCAAGCATGCGAAGGCCTTAGTGTACGTGGGAATCTGGTTCCCGATGCTCACATTGCGGCCTTGTTACGCGAACACGGTATACGGCGCATCTATTCCCGTGATCGTGACTTCCTTAAATTTCCTTTTCTGGAAGTAGTCGATCCGTTTGTCTAGAATGGCTGTAGCACAAACGATTCAATCGGGACCTACATTGATCCTAATTAAAGGTAACATTACGTTTATATGAATTTTCTGGGTCGCGAGACGTTAGAACGGGCCTTGAGGCAGATTGGTGAGTAAGCGTAAAGAGGGGGATCGAATCGCAACCGGGTTCATTCCCCGAAGCTTGCTGCGTCGCTGATTCTTGCGATTCATCAAGCCCCGAAGCGTGAAGCGTTGTTTTGCTACAAGCGAGACGAACGTCCAGAGCAGTTTCGAGCTTCGCGACATTAGCATAACCATTAACCGCCACCAAAGGTAGCAAACTCTCCGCTCTTAGATTCCGCTTCTCATAAAGTAAGTGGAAGTGTTGTCCGCCCCGGAATTGGGACCTCACAAAATCGGGCAGGATAGGTGATAAGCCGTTAGAGGACAGCAGTTACCAACCATCAAGGGCTGTCCCGAATGGCACTGCTAAGTTAAGGTCGGTTCGGGCGGAGTTGCGGTCCGTTTCAATTCGAGGGGGTCAAACCTTCAATCCCGCATCTGCATGCACGATTGCAAGGATCCGCCGTCGCCCGAGGGCTATGGCGCGACATGATGACCCCGACGCCGGTCACGTTTCGAAAATTTATCAATAAACTGCTTAACTTAGATGGCATTCAGGACCATTCCAAGTGAATGGGTCGAGAAGGAAAGAAACTTGAATCTAATCCCCCGCTGCACTGTGATCCCTATCATGATTCGAACTTCTCTTCGATCCGCTCGATCAGGCTTGGCCGCGTTCTCGTGCTTAATAGGGTTGTTCGCTTTTTCCGGGTCCTTCGCCCAAACCACTTACGACACATCGAATGGGCAATGGCCTTCCTATGGGGGAGACTTGGCGAACAGCAAGTATTCGCCGCTCGATCAAATCAACCGCGATACCATCAAGGATCTCGAAATTGCCTGGGTTTGGAATTCGCCTGATGACGCGTTGAAGCCGCTGCTCAAGGCCGGCCTCGACCGGTTCAAAGCCACTCCCTTGATGATCGATGGTGTGTTGTATGTCCGGACGTCACTAAACATTGCTGCGGCCATTGATGCCGAATCCGGGGCCACGCTCTGGGGGTTCAATCCGGAGAGCTATAAATTTGGCCGTCCGGCAAGTTATGGTTTCACAACGCGTGGTCTCGCCTATTGGAAAGATGCAGAGGATCAGCGTCTCTTCCTGGCAACTGGAGATTCCAAACTGATTGCGCTCGATCCGAAGAC
>JAPUIL010000665.1 GCA_027297085.1 Verrucomicrobiota bacterium
CCGGGGCGGTCCAGGCGGCGGGCCGATCATTGAAGGCCACCTCACCAAGTTGCTGATAGGCGAAAATCCGCTGAACATCGAGCGTATCTGGGACATTCTCTGGCGCGCTACCATGTCATACGGTCGAAAAGGAGTCGTGCCAAATGCTATTAGTGGGGTGGATCTGGCTCTTTGGGATATCGCTGGCAAAGCCTGGGGATTACCCGTTTATCGTCTGCTCGGAGGCGAGACAAAATCCCGCATTCCGGCCTACTGCACGGGCAACGATATTGAACAGCACGTTGAGTTCGGCTACACCAAGCTCAAGCTTGCCCTGCCCCATGGGCCCGCCGACGGAGTGGAGGGAATACGAAAGAATGTGGAGTTGGTAAAACGAGCCCGCGAAGCGGTAGGACCCGATGGTGTGGTGGCCATGGATTGCTGGATGGCACTAACTGAACGCTACACAGTCGAGCTGTGCGAAGCTTTCGAACCCTACAATGTCTACTGGATGGAAGAGTGCCTGCCTCCCGATGACTACGAAGGTTTTGGGCGTTTGCGCGAGCAGATCAAATCCACGCGCATCGTCACGGGCGAGCACGTCTATACGCGCTACGGGTTCCGGCAACTACTCCGGACCAGAGGCGCTGAGATCTGGCAACCCGATATCCATTGGTGCGGTGGTTTGACCGAGCTTCGCCGAATCGGCGCATTGGCTGCTGCCTACGATATACCCGTGATTCCCCATGGCGGTGGCCAGCGAGACGCCATTCATTATGTGATGGCAACGACTAACAGCCCTTGGGCGGAAATGTTTATGCCTGCACCCGGTGGCCCCGACATCGTCTACGAACGATACGAGCAAGACAACAATCTGACCCGCGGACCAGAAGGAATCTATTCGCGTCCATCGGATAATCCCGGATTCGGCTGGGAGGTAGAAGTGGTGTAATCAGCGGTCCTCTACACATCTTCGATGCCGATTTTTTTAACCTCTTTTCTCATTATGCTCGATCCCAAGGACCATGAATATCGGTTTACTTTTCGCCTTGGGAAAAACTAAAGCCCTGTTAGAAGTTCCGCAATTAGCGTTACCTAATATACCTATAGATTCCCAATTATGAACATCCCCCGACACTTTCTTTTACTATCCATATTTACCTTCCTTTGCCTCAGCCAAACGAGTCGGGGAAATAAAACAGGAATTTTAGCCGGGCCTTTAGGGAGCGTAGTTTCTATCGCCCACCGAGGAGCCGTAGTACCGGAGTATCCGGAAAATACGCTAATGGCCTTCCGTAAAGCAATGCAGGCGGGTTCCGAGGTAGTGGAAATTGACCTGCGGAGCAGCAAGGATGGTGAAATTGTAATCCTGCATGATTCCACTTTAGACCGTACCACCAATGGGACCGGCCCGGTGTCTGACTATACACTGACCGAACTGAAGAGACTGGATGCAGGAATGGGCGAACGGATTCCTACTTATAGTGAAGTTTTACAGCTGGTTTCGAGTACGAATGCCCAACTGCTGCTAGACTTAAAGGTGACTTCATTGCCTGAGCTGACCAAGATCGTCCGGCTAACGGAAAAGCATGGGCATGTATTAAATGTGATCGCAGCCGTGCGATCATTGGAAGAGTTAAAAGACATCCAATCACTCAATCCCAACCTGCGCACCCTAGCCTTTATTCCAGAGCGGGAAGACATTGAAACTTATTCAAAAGCTGGTGTGGACATCATCCGCCTCTGGCCGGATTGGATTCGGGAAGATCCGAACCTGGTCAAAAAAGTGCATTCTCTTGGAAACACAGTTTGGACCACCTCGATGAAAGCTAAAAACGAGGAACTGAAGGAGTTGATAGGTTACGGTGTCAACGGGCTCTTTACCGATTTTCCAGAAATGGTGTCCCGAATGCGCGCCGAACTTGAGTAAACCCTATCAATAAGGCCACATAATGGGCCTTTTGCATTGATTCCGATTCCGAAAAGGAAATGGTAGTTGGTATAGTTACGCCCTCTGTTTTGACCACAGCAACACTCAAAATCTATACTCAATAATGAAACATATATTCCTGGGAATCTTAGTACTCATAAGCAGTTCATCGGCACTGTCGGCTCAAAGGTCGGAGGAAGAGGCATTAAGAAGGGCGAAAGAAAATTCCCGTCGGCAGGAAGCAAGATTGGATAACGATCCCTTTGTCGGAATAACTACCAATGGAAAAACTGAATCTGGGTTGTTTAAAATCGAATCCACTAGAGTATCAACAAAGTCCATACAAAAAGCGGCTAAACGATTTATATCAACACTCAGCGAATCCCAGAAAAAAGAAACACTCTTCGCGGTTGATGACGATGAATGGCGGAAGTGGATGAACCAGCATTTCTATGATCGAGCAGGTATGGGCTTTGAGGACATGAACGAAAGTCAAAAGGAAGCTGCGTTCGGACTCTTAAAAGCATCGCTTAGCGCCAAAGGATTTAAGCTCTCTCGAGACATCATGCGCTTGAACCATACGCTTGGTGAAATGCAGGGCAGTATGTTCATGCTGGGAGAATGGGCTTACTGGATAACCATTATGGGAGAACCGTCCGCCACCGAACCCTGGGGTTGGCAAATTGACGGACATCACCTCATTATTAATTTCTTTGTCTTGGGCGATCAGGTAGTGGCGACACCAACTTTTATCGGCTCAGAACCGGTTATTGCCGAATCAGGAAAATACGCCGGCATCGAGATCCTGCAGGATGAACAGAACCAGGCATTAGCCTTCGCCCAATCTTTGACTTCTAAGCAAAAATCCCATGCCATCCTCTCAACTCAAAAACCGGGCAACGACAATGAGACCGAGGCCTTCAAGGATAACGTCGTACTTCCCTATGAAGGTTTGCCGGTATCACACCTTGATGCTGAACAAGCAACGGCACTACAAAGTCTGGTAGCTTTGTTTATTGATTCTATTCGCGAACCGCACGCCAAAATCCGCATGGAGGAAATACTCAAGCATTGGGATGATACGTATTTTGCATGGAAGGGTTCCACTGATGAGGACGCTGTTTTCTATTACCGTATACATAGCCCAGTCGTGCTCATTGAATTCGACCACCAAAATCCGATTGGACTGAGAAGACAATTTCCCAATCGAGCTCCTATTCGACAACATGTGCATGCCGTAGTCCGCACCCCCAATGGAAACGACTACGGTAAGGATTTGCTGAGACAACATTACGAACAGTACACGCACTAGGCGAAGTTCCCGATTAGTTTCGAGCACCTTTTTTAACGTATGATTGCTCGGCTTGACCTTTGCAGTGTAGTGCCGCAAGGGTAATCAGCCCATAGCTAATCCATTTCTTATTTGCGTAGCTCTGGGAGAAACGATTTCCCTGAGCTATGTTATTTTAAAGGGCGACAATAAAAGGAGCCCGATTATAAAATGAAAATCTCTATAGTCATCCCCTGTTACAACGAGCGACCGACCATTGAGAAACTTCTCAGGGCCGTTCAGGCCTCTGCCGTTGAAGAAAAAGAAGTCATTGTCATCGACGATTTTTCAACTGATGGAACCCGTGAGCTGTTGCAGCACGACCTGGCCCACCTCTATGACCACCTACTACTGCAAAAAGAAAACCAAGGAAAGGGTGCCGCACTCAGAGCCGGGTT
>JAPUIL010000666.1 GCA_027297085.1 Verrucomicrobiota bacterium
GGTGCCTTCGTTCATAGTAGATGCTTTGCCGGGTTGGCGACAGCATTTCGATATTCGAATGGACAAGGCCATGGAAGCGCGGGCACAAGCCATCCATGAGGTGGATCTGGAAGTGGTTGCAGAATCGGCTGATGCGAAGCGGGCTTCCCTGGATTGGAAATTTTCTGTGGGTGGTAATTCTCTGGATGACCGCGATGGTCAAGCACTTTTTAAACGCGGCAAGACCCTGCATTTTATCCGCAATATTGGAATCGTTCGGATTGGAGAAAAACAGGGCAGGATCATTCGCGAGTATAAGGAAGTCCAAAGCACACTGACCGGACACGATATTCCTCGTTATCTCCTCCTGTCGCTTTTTGGCAAAGATCGCTTAAAAGTATCGCTCTCGAAAGAACTCAAAAAATGGCATAAAGACCTCAAGGTTTCTGGGAAAGCCAATGGGTTGAAATTACCGAATTTTTTGCGCGACTACCAGCGCTACGGTGTGAGGTGGTTTTCTCATCTTGGAAATGTCGGTTGCCATGGCCTTCTCGCTGATGAAATGGGTCTGGGAAAAACCGTTCAGGTTGCCTGCCTCATGCAGCAGGGTAAACTTGATGATAAACCACATCTAATAGTCTGCCCGGCCAGTGTGGTGCCCGTTTGGCAGTCCGAGTTTGACCACTGGTTTCCAGGTACCGAAATGGAAGTTCTAAGAAGTGGTAATAACTTTGCGGAGAAAAAGGAGCCTACGATCTGGCTCGCCAGTTATACCCAATTGCGCCGGCACAAACACCTGCTCAATGAAGTAGATTTCGGCTATGTGGTGCTCGATGAAGCTCAATCTATCAAAAACCCCGATACCAAAGTAAGTCAGGCGTGTTACTCTGTTTCCGCTGAACACCGTATTGCGTTAACCGGCACTCCCTTGGAAAATAAGAACCAGGATTTGTGGTCAATTTTTCGTTTCCTCATGCCAGGGCTCCTGGGTGGTAAGAAGGCATTCCAGGACAACCTGGATAAAGACCCGGCCACCTTCCTGCCGAGACTAATCAAACAGATCGCGCCTTTTGTTCTTAGGCGCACAAAAAAGGAAGTGGCCAGGGAACTTCCCGATAAAGTTGAAACGGTTCTACTTTGCCCCATGACTGATGTTCAGCGACACGAATATGCGCGGTTGACCTCCGAGGGCATTCAGGACCTCGGCAACGACATAGATACCATCGTAAAGAACAAAAACTTCAATTTGCTTACACTGCTCACTCGCCTGCGTCAGGTGGCTTGCGATCCTGACCTGCTTCCCTGGGGAAAGCATCCATTCGAGGATAGCGGTAAGATAAACATTCTTATCGAGCGGTTGAACGATGTCCTGTCCAGCGGTCACAAGGTTGTAATATTTAGCCAGTTTGTTTCTTTCCTTGATCGCATTCGTGCAGCCATCCGGCTCAAACTTCCCGATTATCCGGTTTTCGAGTTGAGAGGCAGCACTACCAACCGCGTCAAACCCGTGGCTGGATTTCAGGACAGTCCGGGTGCTGGCCTTATGCTCGTCAGCCTCAAAGCAGGTGGGACAGGCATCACTTTGCATGCAGCAGATTACGTTTTCCTTATGGATCCTTGGTGGAATCCTGCTGTGGAAGACCAGGCGATCGACCGTGTGCACCGTATAGGCCAGGATAAAACGGTCTTTGTTTATCGTCTTGTTACTCAGGGCACCATTGAGGAACGCATAATGGATTTGAAAGCTTCCAAGCGCAACCTCTTCGATCAGGTGATTGGTAACCTGACTGAGATGACCGACTTCAAATCTTACTTCCAGAAATTGAGCGATCTCATTGTGTTGAACTTACCGAAGGACAATTAAGTTTCGAATCTGAGTTACCCTCGGCGTTCTGAAACAGTTAGGTTTATTTTCACACAAGTAAGGTCGAGCCTTCCTGCCAGCTTCGCGTGTTGTCTAATCCGTATCGAAATTTTGAATATACACAACGAAACGCTTTTTCACAGCGAACAGAATATCTTCCAGAACCCATTGATCCTCATGGGTCAATAGGCGGTCGATGTAACCCGCCTTGCCTGTAAATCCGTTTCAGATATGAATCCCGCTATATCAAAGAAAAATCCAGAAGACACCGAAGCCTGTCTTGAACTTGTTATTCCCCGTGGTCTCTGCCACAGGGTCTTGATTACCTCTTCATTGCATTATTTAGAGCGTAATGGCGACCACGCGTCCAACCTCACATAATGAGTTGTCTGCATGGTAAGTGGCGATGACGACTTACGCCGATCGCCCGAATTCAAGCAATTCGAGACGAAGGATCGGGAGCTTTAGCCCGGAATTTTGGACCTTACAGACTCTGTCAGTTACCCCGGATTTCGTTGATTTCCTGCTCAGCCGCTAAGCGTCTTTGTTCGTAGCTTTCGATGGCCTTCGCTTTTGCCAAAGCTTCCTCTTGCTCTTTGCGCAGGCGTGCCAGTTCCGCCTCGGCCGCTTCAGCCCTTTGTTTGGCAGCGAGAACTTCTGAGGATTCAGTTTGGTTGCCGGTATTAATCATGCGTTGCCGCCTCACGTCGGCTTCAGCTTTAGCTTGTTTGGCCTGGGCAATTTCTAGCTCGGTTTCGTAGTACTGTCTCTCTGCGTACTGCCGGTCTTTTTCATCTCCAATCGCGTGACCGATCATCGCTCCAGCTACCGCGCCAACGGCAGCACCGGCTCCTCGTTCACCACTTTGGTGGCCAACTATTGCCCCTATTACGGCTCCTGTAGCCGCACCCCATGTGGCCCCATCCTGTGCTTGGGGCCCGCTTTCGCATCCGGAGAATGAAACCAGGGTGATACTTCCAATTATTAGTAGACTGATAAGTTTTGTTTTCATGTAAGAGGTTTTGGATTACATATAGAAAACCCCGCTGCTCCTCCCTGGTTGCAGGTGAATTTAAATTTTTTGCGCTTGTTGTGGCTGCCAACGGCTGAATGCCTCAGAAAACGAGTATCAAGATTACTACAACTAATAGTACACTTAATAACATCCACCAGGCATTGGATTTTCGCCTCCGTTTGCCATAGTAGTATATGCCTCTACGCCGTCGTGGTGCCGGCCTTTCTGGTTGAGGACCTGTATTCAGGTTGAACTTCGCCGTTTTATCACTGTGATCAGTCCTTTCGGGTCGGGAAGGTGTTACGCTTCTTCCCCCGTTTCCTTGTCCAGACAAGTCAGCCAGGTTAATCTCCTCCGCTTGGCCAAATGTTTTGGGTAGGTCGGGCAGAGTTGTTACCCAGTTCGTAAAATGCTGCAATAAGGTGTTCGGATCAATGTTGTCCGGCAAGGCTTCGGCCCGCTCGGCGATAATGTGGGTGATTCCACTCAGCCGGCCTGTGTAATCTTTTATCCCAGTTGTTTGCTGCGTAAAGAGGTGCCATTCGATATCTCCGGTTTGACGGATTTCATGCCGGGGATGAAGTTGCTCGCCCTCCTCCGGAAATACGCTGGTTTCCTGTTCTAGCTGACGAATTAAAGATTGTGGCAGATCTGTGTGTCCGGCTACCAGGCAGTATCCGCTGCGTCCGGGTTGTAGTCCGTGAGGCACACTGCCGAAAATCAGCTGCTTTGCCATGCCTGCTGTCTTTGGTTATTGAATACAGTGGACCAGCTACTCAACCACCAGAAAACCGGTACCTCTACTCCCTTTGGTTTTATCTTTTTGGGGATGGGACTCAGCTCACCGGTTTTTATGCGTCGTGGAGAATGGCCGAAAGAGGTTGAGGCGAAATAGACTACCTTTTCAGAAATCGATTCCGCTCGGGCAACAAGCGCCGGAATACGCTCAAGGAGACCTTCTCGCAAGATGCGTGAGTTTTCCTCCACTACTAGTGAGTTGAAGTGTCGACCGTTCCAGGGATCCTTTTGCTGGGTGATGGGGTCCCAATCTTCAATCATATCCATCTTGCCCAATATGAAGGCCAGAGGAGTGTTCAGTTTTCCTAGCGGGGGAAGTTGATGAAGCACCCGTATCCGGTTTTCCAGTTCAGCCAATAAAAGCTCTTGGTTTTCGGTAGGATAGCGCCGGCTTAGTTGCGGATCCTTGGAAGACTTCAAGTGTTTCCGGAAGGTGGCGTCCTTGGACGGGTCAAATAGGAAACACCAGAGATGAGCATGGGCCAAGTGATGAGTGACCGGATTGGCGGTACCGTCGGAGCCGGGTTGAAAATGTTCTCCCGCGTTGTCGTAGAAAGTCAGGCTCTGCGACTGGTGGTCCCCGCCTTCAAGTATGTAGGTAAACGGTCTGGGTAATTGGGTGGGACGGCCGTTGAGTTTCACTTTCGAATAGAGATGACCATCCAAGCTGGTCTTGGCCAGGCAAGCCTCTGCCGCAAATTGGGCACTGAATAAACGATGGCGCATACTATTCAGAGGGGCATTGGCAGTAGGGTCGGCGTCCTTCCAGTTAAATCCCCAATTATTGAAGGCTTTCTTCTGTAGTTCATCCGTCAATACTGACAAATAGTAGCTTTTCCCTGCTCCCGGAGATCCCAGGATGGAAATAAACGCCTGGGAAATATCACTCATGCCGTGCGGAACCTTAAGGCGGCATTGTGGGCATGCCTGTTCAAGGCAGGGAGTTCCGGTTGCATCCAGGGGTACGCCTTGGTCGTTGAAAGCGTCGGCCTCGAAACGCAGCATTTCATCCGAGCCCAGCAGGGGGTCACCACGCAAGGTCTCGTGTGTGGCGATGGTTAGAAGGTCGCCAGCTAAAAACGGACTCCAGCAATGTGGGCAACGCGATTCCTGCGCTGTTTCTTGCGGCTTGGCCGGAGAGTAGGGTTTATGATCTTTGAGCGGGTGTTGCAACAACTCCGACTGTGTTACCGGTGCCGGCAATTCCATGTCTATGATCTGACTGACATGAAATCCCTTTGATGAACCTTCTGGGTAGTAAATCAAATCGTTCGGGTCCTTTCTCTGAGCTATCAACCATGGCTCGAGTTGTAATTTGTCCAGTGGACCAAAAATTTCACCTGAGGCCGGCTCAAAGACCAACCACTTGTCCAGATGGATACTCTCTAGCCAGGCTTTCGGTTTGTCAGAGACGCATAGGAGAAACTGTTCATCCCGAATTTGCAGGGTATATTCCATGCCGATTTCCAGAATGTCGGTGGTCCAAGGTTTCCCGTCGAGAAGCAATGTATCGTCCGGGTCTGTAGGCTCTACCTCCAGCCCAGTTTTAGTTAGGCGGAAGCTGACCAATTGGGACGGAGGTTTTTGAGTATCAAGATTCCAGGTGTTTACCGTGCCATAGCCAATGGTGAAGCGCTTTTTCCGAATTATGCGGTGCCTACCGGAGGTTGTGTCAATAACCACCGTTGCTACTGGAAGGAACCATTGTTTCACCTGCTCGATCATACCTCCGGACACATAGAAAAGAGTCCATTTACTACAGTCATTGCCTGGGTGATACAAGACAAACTCCGAAGAGTATTGAGAAAACAATTGAATTCCTCTGTGCGGGTGGTTGGCTTCCATGCTTCCTATTTCCAAATCTTTCCGTGGATATACCTACCCGCCAGATTCCTTTCGCCACCCCTATACCAGATTTACCGCATGCTATCTCTTGTAGTTTTCCAATTATGGAGAATGTGATCCGTTACGAAGAGCGGGATCCTGATTTGCATAAGCAACTGAAGATTGCCTATCCGCGGTTCGTGGCCCATCACCGGGTACTCGAGTGGGAGCAATTTCTACAAACCAAGTTTGACCTGCCAGACAAACAAGTCCACTGCATCTGCTCTACCCAGGCAGCCAAGGACCTGCAGCGTCATGTGGGCTTTAGTCATGTCAATGTTTTTGCCGACGAAGCATTCGCGGTGGTCGGGGTGGACAAGGACGAAGATGTCGAATTCAAGGCTCGCAAGTTTTTACAGCACACTGGTTGTCGCATCTCCTCCCGGCAAGCGGAGGATTTGCTTCTGGGAGCCGGAGTGATTACCGGATCGGATGTAGGCTCTCCTAATCCCGATGCCTACGAATCCGTACTGCACAAGCTCACTGAAAAGATAGGTGTCCGAACCAACGAGGATGTTTTTCTGACCAACTCCGGCATGAGCGCGGTCTACGCTGCGTTTCGAGCTATTCAGGATGTGCAGGCCAAAAAGGACCGCACTCTCTGGATTCAACTTGGATGGATGTACGTTGATACCTATGAGATCCTCAATAAGTTTGCCGGCGACGACGATAACAAGATCTTTATTCACGATCCCACTGACCTCGATGAGTTGGCTGCCATATTGGCCGACCGCGGTGACAAAGTAGCCGGAATTATTTCCGAGATGCCCACTAATCCTCTGGTGCAGACCCCCGACGTCGAGCGCCTGCTGGAATTGTCCCGCAAGCACGGTGTGGCCCTGATTGTTGATCCCACTGTTAGCTCCATTGTCAATGTAGATGCTCTTCCCTTTACCGATGTGTTGGTCACAAGTCTGACAAAATACATTTCGCACGAAGGGGATGTCCTTATGGGCGCGCTGGCTCTCCAGTCTGAGTCACCCTTCTACGATGAACTCAAGGGGCTGATCGCCGAGCATGTGGAGCCGCCTTATCACCGCGATGTGCAACGTGTGGCCGATCAACTGAATAACATCGAGACCATCGCCGAAACAGTGAATGGCAATACCATGAAGCTGGCCGAGTTCTTCCAAGGCCATTCCGGTGTTCGCAATCTGTATTGGTCGTATGGAGAGGCTCAGATCGATGCCTACAAAAAAATAGAGAAGGACGCCGACTCCCCCGGCTGCATGATCACCATCGATTTAAAAAAACCCGTGACGGAGTTCTACGATCCCTGTCGCATTTCCAAAGGACCCAGTTTCGGCATGGACCTCACTCTCATGAGTCCCTATATGTACATGGCTCACTACGACATGGTATCCGAAAAGTCAGGACGTGAAGAACTGCTCTCTTACGGCCTCAACGCCGACCTTATTCGCATTTCCGTCGGCACCGAACCCATCGAGCAAATCATTCAAGCGTTCGAAGAAGTTTTATAAAAGCCGAGCTTTGATAGCTTTATTTGTCGATTGACTTATCGGGTATAACGTAGTGCGTTATAGCAATGAAGGAGCTTACTCCCGGGGAAATATTGAACGAAGACTATCTCAAGCCTTTTGGATTGTCACAAAATGCTTTGGGACGTGCATTGGGTGTATCACCGAGAGCAATCAATGAGATTATCCACGGAAAACGTGGAATAACTGCTGCTATGTCCATTCGCCTTGGAAAATTTTTTAAACAAAGTTCACGTTTCTGGCTCAATATTCAGACGGAGTGCGATGTAAGGAAAGCCCTGAAACAAAAGAAAGCTTTGACAGCTAAAATCATACCCTATGAAGCGGTAGCCGAAGACGCGAATGAGTATAAAGCATGATTCGTTCCTTCGCTGACAAGGAGACACAGAAGCTTTGGGAAACCGAACGTTCCCGCAAATTTCAATCGGTAACTCGAGTTGCATTAAGAAAGTTAATCCAATTACATGCCGCTGAGGTATTGGATGATTTAATGACACCACCTGGAAACCATCTGGAAGCATTGCAAGGAAATCGCAAGGGCCAGCATTCAATTCGGATCAATCAACAATACCGAATTTGATTTCAATGGACGGATTCTGGCGCTGAATGTGTGGAAGTGGTCGATTACCACTAAAGTTCGATCTTTATTTCACATTGGAAAATTCACCCTTTGTCCTCTTGCTCGATCGAACGAAAGGCTTTCGTCGGCCCTGGGCAGCGCCACAACGCAAACAGCACCACAAACACCATTCCCGCTAGGAAGTACCAGGGAAAGTAGCCGATACCGGCCTCGAAGAGCAGATCCTTGTCGTCCGCCATTTCCGGGGTCTTGCGAAGGTAGGCTACCAGCAGGGCGTAAAGGAATCCGATTAGTCCATAGCCCAGGTTCAGTGCCATGCTTTTAAAACTCAAAACCGTGGCGCGTATCGATTTCTCAGTTATGTGATTAAGGTAGTAGGAAATACAGAACGTAGCCACCGAGAATGCCACCATGAGCATCACTGCAAATACCAGTCCGAAGTAGGGAATAAAAAATGTGCTCCCGAAGAATGCGGCTAAGGCAATGAAACAAACGGTAAAGAAATTGAA
>JAPUIL010000667.1 GCA_027297085.1 Verrucomicrobiota bacterium
AGGTGGAGGATCGAGTCGGATAACCCCTGAACGGCAATGTGAAGCGGGTGCCGGTGCAGGGTGTAGGGATCCAGATCTGAATCCTCATCCTCATTGAAAGATTCAACGTTCCAATCTCTATCTTCGATGTCTTCGTCGAAATTCAGATCATTCATCGACCAGTCGGAGGCATCCCAGCCCATGATGCGGGCCACTTCGTCAATGCGGTTGGAATGATTGGAAAGTTCGTTGTAGGTGCGGATGAACCTTTGACTTTCGCGGTCTTGTCTTTGGAGGAATAATTCCCAGTCGAATTCGTTCCAGGCAATTTCGCCTTTTTCCTCCCAGTCGCCTTCTGAAAATTGATCGTGATCGAAGTTTTTCATATGTTTAGCCAGCGGCCAACAAATGCAGGTGATATACCAACGACCCTTCGTAAATTACGATAGGTGGCAAGTTTAAATTGAATATCAAGTCCGTTATTGAAACTGAGTATAAGATGTCTTAGTGAACAATGGTTTTCTAACCCTTTGATCTTAAATCAACTAACCATGGGAGATCCGGTATTTCATCTTAAAGTTTTTTTTGAAGGACACGTTCAAGGTGTGGGATTCCGTTTTACAACCTTCCAATTGGCGAAAGGTTATGAAGTAACCGGCTACGTAAAAAATCTGAACGATGGCCGGGTACAGCTTGAGCTAGAAGGAGATAGAGATGAATGTGTTGGCTTTAACAAGGCGCTGAACGAGGAAATGGCCGGGTTTATTCGGGATAAGACCCAGGTAAAAGACACACGGCAACCTGAGTTTAAGGATTTCACAATACGCTAGTCACCGGGATGGAACCGGCGATTCGCATTGAAGGACTGAGTAAGGATTTTTCCGATGGTTGGGGCAGAAAGGGCCACATGGCTTTAGAGGCACTATCGCTGGATATCTCAAAGGGCGAGTTGGTTGGAGTTTTTGGTGGAAATGGATCTGGCAAAAGCACGCTTTTGAAATTGCTTTGCGGTTTATTGCAACCGACTCGAGGAAGCCTGGAAATCGCAGGAAATAGTCCAGCGAAATCGATTAGAGAAGACCTGATTGGATATCTGCCAGAACGCCCCGGATTTCCCACTTATCAGAGTCCCAGGAAGCTGCTGACGCTCTTTGCAAAGTTAAGCGGTCTGTCCGGCTCGATCCTGGACGATCGGGTGAATGCTTGCCTGAATCGATGCCGGTTGGAAAGCCAGGCCGATGTACCAGTAGTAAAGTTGTCCAAGGGCGGGATTCAGCGCTTGGCGATGGCCCAGGCTCTCATTCACGACCCACAAGTCTTATTGTTGGATGAACCCATGGATGGTTTGGATCCACTCGCACTGGAAGGGGTAGAAAAACTCGTTCAGGACCTCAGAGACGAAGGGAAAACGGTGCTCATTTCATCTCATTTAGTGAGGGGTATGGAAACACTGTGCGACCGGGTGCTGATTCTACATAATGGACGTTCCATCTTTTTCGGTCCTCCTGACTTTGAGGAGGGTATGGAG
Source organism: Verrucomicrobiota bacterium (assembly GCA_027297085.1). Taxonomy (GTDB): domain Bacteria; phylum Verrucomicrobiota; class Verrucomicrobiia; order Opitutales; family UBA2995; genus UBA2995. The sequence continues at coordinate 1,508 of JAPUIL010000667.1, forward strand.
AGTTGGATATTGAAACGCTTGCGAGATGAGGAAGCGGTCCATGGCTAAACGTTTACGGTGTATGGGCCTTCTTGCCAGAGAAACCATCCGGGAAGTGTTAATCCACAACCGTTGGTTTCACGTGTGTGTCTGGGGCCTCCTGATCTTCGTCCTGGCTGGACGGTTTCTTACCGATTTGCCACTGGGGTCTTCGGCGCCGAAATTACTCTACGATTTGGGGCAGGGGACCATTATGAGTGTCTCTGGCACTGTGTTGATCATCCTGTTATCCTATCATTTGTTAAACGAACTTGATACAGGGGCAGCACAGACCTATCTGGTTCGCCGGGTTTCGCGAGGAGACTACCTGGTTGGTAAACTGCTGGGGTGCTGGTTGGCTGTGGTGTTGCTTGTTTTTCTCGCGGATGGGTTGCTGGCAGTTTTAGTGGCAGGGGAAATGTCTGAGCTAATCGAATCGGGTGATCTGATTTCGGCACTCGGAATTACCGGTTGGCTGCAGCTCTTTCTTTTCCAGCTATTACACCTGCTCATTTTAGCCAGTTTGACTGTTTTGTTGGTGAGCATTTCGACTTCTTTTCTTTTTGCCGCGCTCTCGTCGTTGCTACTTTGGTCGGCGGGTCTGCTTATGGGAGCTGCAACCGACCTGTCTGGTTCTTTGGAAGGGCTGGGAGGATTCTTTATACAGGCAGCTCGTTTTATAATCCCGCGCTTCGAGGTTTGGGATGTTTCAAATAGTATTTGGTATGCGGGCACTTTACCGGTGTCCGAGGTTTTGAGAACTGGGGTGTTCGGGTTGTTGTATGGCAGTTTTTTGATTCTGTTAGCTATTGTTTGTTTTAACCGTCGAGATTTGTGAGGAGCAAAGTTTTCATAGGTTTGCTCTTAGCCGCTTTGATTCTGCTGAATCTGAGTGTGGACCGATGGGTACCAAATCGAGAGAAAACAGTGCAGTGGCAGCAGGCTCTGAGCGATTGGTATTGGATACAAGGGTACGAAGCTTGGATTAAAAAAGATAAGCAACGACTACTGGACGATTACAGCATTGCGACCGCTTTATACCCGAGCAATTTGACCTATTGGAGGTTAGCTGCGCAAACGATTGCTTTCGATTTACCAACCTGGGAGCGAACTGAGGAAAGTGAGCAGGGAGCAAAAATTCGAGAACGATATGCGAATGAAGCGCTTTCGTTTTTCGAACGGTCGAGGCCGTACTTTACCGAAGATCCTGACTGGTTTCTAACCGGTGGTTTTTTGGCTGAGACTGCAGCTGGAGACCGGTCGCTTGCGATTGACTATTTGGCGGGAGCAGCTGCTCAACCGGAGTTTTCCTATCAAGTGGGTCGCAGGTATACGCGTTTGCTGGTGGAGAATGGTGACCTTAAAGATGCCCATGCTTTTCTGGTGTCCTGGTTGGCTGATCTGAACCAGAGTGCATCCGAGGCTCACCAATCTGAAATTCAGGCCTGGATACTTTCGTTGGAAAATCAATTGAATTTGTTAACACCAACAAACTGACATGCCCCTCCAACCCTGGCTTCTTGCTTCCCGCCCCAAGACTTTACCGGCCGCGGTTGCGCCAGTACTGGTTGGAACTGCTCTGGCATATCATGCCGGGACTTTTTATGCAGTACCTGCAGCTGTCTGTCTGGTATTTGCACTGTTGATCCAAGTGGCTACCAACTTCGCCAACGACTATTACGATTTTAAGAAAGGCGCAGATACCTCTGAGCGAGTAGGTCCCACTCGCGTGGTGGCCGCGGGTTTAATCCAACCAGCTTCGATGAAACGCGTAACCGGGCTGACCTTTGCAGTCGCCTTTTGTGTGGGTTTGGGACTCATTCCCTTTGGTGGGTGGTGGCTTCTAGCGGTTGGCATAGCGAGTATCTTTTGCGGATATGCTTACACCGCGGGTCCGATGCCACTAGCCTATGTGGGATTGGGCGACGTGTTTGTGATGGCGTTTTTTGGTGTCGTTGCAGTTTGTTGCACCTTCTTTGTTCAAGCAGGTTATTTTACATGGGAAGTATTTATGGCATCCACGGCAGTTGGAGGCTTGAGCACCAGTCTTCTAGTCGTAAACAACTTGCGCGATGTGGATACTGATCGTTTAGCAAACAAACGAACACTAGCGGTGCGTCTGGGCCGATCGTTCAGTTTGTGGGAGTATCGAATTTTTGTGTTATGGTCTTTGGTGGCGGTTGTGTGGATGGCATTTCGACTACAAGACTCATGGGTGCAGTTACCCCTACTGACATTGCCTTTAGTGGTTTCGCTCTGGCTGGGTTTGGGTAAGGCGAATTCGGGAGATGACTTCAATAAACTATTAGCAAAAACAGCGCTTCTGTTGGTCGTCTATTCCCTCACCCTCAGCATTGGATTGATGTTATAAAAAAACGACTCCCATAAGAGTCGCTTTTCGCAAATAAAAAAAATCGGCTTAGGCCAGTTTGCCTTTCAGCTCATTCTTCTGAGTAATTCCAACCATTGTTTCGGCCAGAGATCCATTCTTGAAAATCAGTAGGGTTGGAATGGAGCGCACGCCAAACTGGCCAGCCAACGGCCCATTCTCATCAACGTCTACTTTAAAGAACTTGGTTGAGTCATCCACTTCATCAGCCAGCTCCTCCAGGATGGCTCCCATGGTACGGCAGGGACCACACCAAGGGGCCCAAAAATCGACCAGCACAGTGGGCGTAGCGGCGATCGCATCGTTAAAGGAATCGGTAGATAATGCAGTTATTTTATCGGACATGATTACAACTCTGAAAAAAATAGTAAACAAAAGGCAATCGAAACCAGTGCGGTAATGGCATCAAAAGTCAGACCTAAGGGAGAGACCCCGGAAGTTTGTCGAGTTGAGCGGGCAACGGATTGGTTCGGCAGTTTCGGATAAACGGGCACGGAAACCCCACTTCGGCTTTGCGGTTTAGCAGGAATGGCTGCTTTCCCGGTAGAAGGTGGTGGAATCCGGTGTTGTACATGGGGGCCTGGAACACGCGGTTCGCTAAATGAAGAAGACGGTTTTTCCATGCCGGGTGATGGTTATTTTGGTGTATTTTTGTCGATCAGGTCCTTGAGCTCACTCGGTTCGATTGACTCTAGAGCCTTACCCTTACGATCCATTTCTTCGAAGGTTTTAAGCACAGTTTCCGTCATCTTGTCATGAGTTTCCTGAGATCCACCCATGATTGCAAACTTTTCGGCGGTGGTGAGGCGTTTGTGTCCATCCTCATTATCCAGGCCAACGCCGAGCAGAATTGCATCTTTTGGTTTTCTTTTACCGCCCATCAGTTTCTGATACGAATAGGTTGTTCACATTGGATTCAAGCTCATTTTCCAGGACCCCTTCAAAATAAATCTCCGAAAAAGTCTCATCTTGCCAGATTCTGACGCGGTTTATGCGAGAGAGTTCCAAGCAGGCCAGAAAAGTATAAATGACGAGAGTCAGTGTGGTTTTCCCTTTAAATAAGGCGGTCAATCCGTGAGGTCCGGGCTTGGAAGAGTATTCTATGATAAATTCCATTCGATCGGCTATGGTGATATTCTCACCTTCGATCTCTCCAATTACCAAACGATCCGAGAGGCGGCGCAACACCTGGTTTAGTGTGCCCCAAAGTTCCATCTTATCGGCCTTTTTAAGCGGGCGAGGGCCCAGATCGCCCTGACGGCCTGAAACGTCGCGAGGAACCAGGTTCTGCTGGTTGGTTATAAGGAATTCGAGATCACTAGCCGCTTCTTTGAACTTTTTATATTCGAGGAGCTGATGCACCAATTCCCATCGTGGATCGAGTTCTTCCTCTTCTTCATCAGATGGAGCGATCTGTTCGCTTTTGGGAAGCAGCATGCGGCTCTTAATCTCCATAAGAGTGGCAGCCATGACAAAGAACTCTCCGGCAAGCTCGAGGTTGAGTTTCTCCATTTCATAAATGACAGCCAGGTATTGCTGGGTCACTTGTTCGACTGGAATATCGTAGATATCGATCTCGTGCTTCCTAATGAGGAAGAGCAGCAAATCGAGGGGACCTTCGAAGACCTGTAGTTTAATGGGGTGGTCTAGACCTGTTAACAGAGAGTCATCCATGTGTTTCCAAAATTTCTTAAAAAGATACCAGTTCCATGCCCACTCGGAATGCCCAATTGTCTTCCCGGGCAGAGTTTTCACGGAGGGTCAATCGATACTCCAGTTCAACCGCCCGACCAAATTTTTGGAAAAGCGAATAATGTTGTTCGGTGAAATCCCGCAACACAAAATCATACCTCAGTAAAACTCGGACGCGGAAATTGTTGTTAATGCTGGTGCCGACTTCGAATGAATGCTGGTCCACGTCCATCAGTGGAAACAGGTCTCCCGACTTAGGAAAAATCGGCGACCCGAGGTAACCGAAGCCCTGATTTAACTTGGCCAATGAATTTCGGTATTCCACGTACCAGAGGTCTCCATTTCGGACTCGAATCCGTGAGTTCCATTCCCAAAGCTTTAATTGGTCGACCGAGAACCTTTGAAGCATACCGACTTCCAGCCAAGGAGCAGGAGAAGTTGATATTTCCGAGTATAGGAAACTGACATCATCTTCGAAAGGACCGTCAAAGAAATAGTCACCCGCCAAATTCCAACTTAAAAGCTGGCGCGAGCCATAGTCCTTTCTGCGAGTATAAAGTTCGTTTTTTATACCGACACGAGCGAGCGTTTGCTCCTGAGCAAACATGGTATCACGTCGAGTAGCTAGATCCCAGTTAGGCAGGTTTGTATCCTGCACAAAGAGTAATTGCGATCCGGAGCTCGGACCATTTTCATGCGAGGTCGAATTGTGGCGTACTTGCAGGTAGGGTTTTACCACGTGCTTGAGGCCATCGATTTTCCAGGTGCTGTTTTGTGTATCCCAGGTTCGGAAGAACTGGCCTTCGAGATTGAACCCGATGTCTCCGATTAGCTGGGAGAAATCTTCTTCCTCAACGTCTACAAGATCCATGGGCATGGTGGCATACATGCCCGGATGAAATTCAGGGTAGGGGAGTCGGAAAATATCTCCATCGTAAGATCGCAGAACCGCCGTTGGGACATTATTCCATTCCAGCGCGCGCACTCCACCGAACAGGTTCAGGCTGGCACTTTCGCCCAACGGTATGGTTTTCTGGATACGGTAAAACCCGTCGAGCGTGGTAAAGTTTTCCTGCTGCCTGTGATCTGTGAGGTAAAAGTTGTGGCCGTTTTGAGCCGCACTGAGAGATAGCTCTTGATAAAATCCTCCACCCATCGGGACGGGATGTAAATCGAAACGGACCTCGGGAAGTTTTTCTTCAAAAACAAAGGCTCGGATGGGCTGGAGGCCTGAGAAGGGAAGGAAATTCGATGTGAAGAAGTTGTTGGGGTCTGCCCGGAGAAACGCACTTAGTGCCCAGTCATTTTCCTGGAAGCGGTATTCCAGAAAGTTGTCTGGCTGCTGGTTATCATAAAAGTCGTCGAAATGAAAATCGCGCTGTACTTCCGGGTCGCTGGAGAGGTTGTATACGCCGTTGAGCTGGCTATTCTCACCCCATTGTTGTTTGAAAAATCCTTCCGCAAAGTAACGATCCTTGGGGACTGATTTTCCAAAGATATCTACTCCTCTGTCACCGTTATCGTGAATCCATCCCGTCGAAATGAACCAGTCACTGGAGCTCTCCTCCGTTTCATCTAAAAAACGAAAGGCCGGGCCAATGAGCAGTCCGCGCTCTGAGTAGATGTCGAGATTTCCTCCTGCGAACCAGGTTTCGTTTAAGGGGAACAATAGTTGTGTTTGAGCAAACAGACCTAGATTTCCACGTGTTCCCAGTTTGGCTTTTACGCGAAAGGGCTCGACATCTGTGGGGATTTGTAAATTTGGGAGGTACCAGACGGGCAGCCCGAGGACTTCGAAGAGTACTTTTTCGCTGTTCACGATCTCCCCGTTCTCGATCACAAATTTCTCAATGGTCATCTTGGGGGTAAACTTGTCTGGCTCGCGGTAATAGACGCGGGCGTTGTGTAGCTCAATACGCTTGTTGGAGCCAGTTGCGGTATCAGCCTCAGCGTAGATAGGAGGAGATCCAAAGCGAACATCGAACGCTTCCACCTCCTGGGTTTGGATGTTGATTATGATCCGATCCGCGAGCAAGCGATAACCTTCCTGGCTTATGCGAATATTTCCTTGGGCATCCGCCGTACCTGTCTCCTGGTCGTAGACAATGCGGTTTGCGCGCAAGATGAGGTCGCCGTAAGTCAGCTCTGCTTCCCCGGTAGCGATCATCTTTTTATTGGCCTCATCAAACTCGATTGGCTGATCTGAAACCAGTTGAAACTCTTGTGCAAACAGCGAAAGAAACGGATTAAAAAGCAGGCAGTAGGTAAGGGCGGAATACGATTTTAAACGCACGGTGCAGACATTTAGGATTGGGTGGTACAGGCTCAAGACATATTTCCAAGAATACGGAGTCTTACGTTTCGACCCGGATTGTCTGTGGCAGTTTCCTCTCCTTGCTTGTCTTTTGGATCAACTTCCTTGTGAATAGTCCCACTATTTTAATGGCCGGTCTTCTAAAAATTCCTTTTGTGATGGCGCCTTACATTTTTAACCATGCACGAGAACTCTGGGTGTGATTATTTCCAAATCGGAGCTTAGTTCCTTACTTTCAGGTAGAAACAGCGATCCTCATACTTTTTTGGGGCTTCATCCCAGTGAGTTGGATGGCAAGTCCGGACTTGTCGCCAGAACCTTCGTTCGCGATGCCATCAGTTGCGAAATCGTACGATTGGATAAAAAGCCCGAGCGGCGATTCGTTTTAAAGAAACTCGATGACAACGGATTTTTCGAAGGTTTTATCCCGCGGCTGAAAAAACCGTTTAAATACCGTATCCGCATCACTCACGCGAATGGCGAAGTGCGGCAGTTTTATGATCCTTATTCCTTCATGCCAACCCTGGGTGAGCAGGACCTGCATTTGTTTTCGGAAGGAAACGACCTATTGGTCTACGACAAAATGGGGGGCCATTTACGAGAGATTGAAGGAGTAAAAGGTGCCAGTTTTGCGGTGTGGGCACCTAATGCCCGGCGTGTATCTGTAGTAGGAGATTTTAATCACTGGGATGGCCGGTACCATTCAATGCGCAATATGGGTTCTTCGGGAATATGGGAGATTTTTATTCCAGGCCTGGAAGCGGAAACCAAATACAAATACGAGATTGTAACCCAAGAAGAACACCTGCTTCTCAAGACCGACCCGTATGGGGTGTATTTCGAACCGCCTCCGCACAATTGTTCTATTCTTTATGATTTGACGCTGTATAAGTGGAAGGATAAGAAATGGATTGATAAACGGTCAAAAACGCTCCAAGCCGGAATTGAGCCTATTTCTATTTACGAAGTTCATCTCGGATCCTGGAAAAAAGTGGTTGAAGACGGTGGGCGTCCACTCAGCTACCATGAAGCCGCGGAGCAGTTAGGCGAGTATGTGAGGGATATGGGGTTTACCCACGTGGAGTTTATGCCTTTGGCGGAACATCCCTTTACCGGATCCTGGGGATACCAAGTGACGGGATTTTTTGCACCGACTCACCGCTACGGACATCCCGACGAGTTTCGTGAGTTGGTCGATGTGCTGCACCAAAAAGGCATCGGTGTCATTATGGACTGGGTGCCGGCTCACTTTCCCAGAGATACATTCGCCTTGGCGGAATTTGACGGCACGCATCTTTATGAACATGCGGACCCCAGACAGGGGCATCACAAAGATTGGGGGACTCTTATCTTTAACTATGGCCGCAATGAAGTGGTCCAATTTCTGGTGGGTTGCGCATTATCGTGGATGGAGCGATACCACATTGACGGGCTTCGAGTAGATGCCGTGGCTTCCATGCTCTATCTCGACTACTCACGTGAAGAAGGAGAATGGATTCCCAACGTGCATGGCGGCCGGGAAAACATTGATGCCATCCATTTTCTTCGAAAGACCAATTCACTTGTCCACAAAGAATTTCCCGGTGTTTTGATGATCGCGGAAGAATCCACTTCATTTGGCGGAGTTACCAAATCGCCTGAAGAAGGTGGATTGGGTTTTGACTTCAAGTGGAACATGGGCTGGATGCACGATACACTGTTGTACTTTGGAAAAGATGCCCTGTACCGGAAATGGCATCACAATAATCTGACCTTCGGAATGCTCTATCAGTTTTCGGAGGACTTCGTGTCCGTATTTTCCCATGACGAAGTGGTGCATGGGAAAGGCTCCATGATTACGAAGATGGCTGGAGAATCGATTACTGAAAAGTCGCAAACCCTGCGTTCTCTTTATGGCTACATGTGGGCCTATCCGGGTAAGAAATGTTTGTTTATGGGAACGGAGTTTGGTCAGTCCTCGGAGTGGCGGTATGATGGCAGCCTTGATTGGCATCTGTGTCAGTATGCCGACCACGAAGGGATTCGGCTGATGGTGAAAGACATCAACCGTCTTTATTTGGAGAACAAAGCTCTTTTCGAGCGCGACAACTCCTCTGAAGGTTTTCAATGGATTGACTGCAACGATGCCGAGAGCGGTGTTTTGTCTTTTGTTCGTCGTGGTCACAACAAGGCCGACACCTTGGTGGTTGTATGTCACTTCACACCTGTTTCTCGTTCCAATTACCGCGTTGGTGTGCCATTCAAGGGGAAGTGGAAGGAACTCATGAACACCAATGCCTGGGAATACGGAGGAACGGGTACCGGCAATTTAGGTGAGGTCCACACCCAGGATCACGCTTACAATGATATGCCGGTTTCGGTAGAACTCACCATTCCCGGACTTACCACGCTATGGTTTAAGTGGGAAGGGGAAGAGTAGCCATACATATCGTACTCCTGCTTTGCACAAGAAGAACGAGGTTTCAGTGTTCAGGTATCAAAGCGACATTCTGGAAAAGTTGAAGGATGCAAGGTGAATCTACCTGAATCCAATGCAGAAGGTAACTTGCAATCCCATTCGGGCTAAGATGTGGTCAGAGATGAAATCAGGCTCCCAAAATCAGTCATAAACGCATCGAACACTTCGGTGTCCTTGGCCAGGTCCGTAGTCAGTCGCACTTTCAGGAAATTGCCGTCGTAGCCGGTCATCATAAGGTAGGAGGACTTTTCCTCATGCCCATTGTCATAGACAAAACTAAAGTAGAGAAACGGTTGTTCTCCCACCTGTATCCAATCATCTGAAACAACACGAAGGATTTTATAATAACCCTGGCTCTCAATAGCCGCAATCTGCTCTTTGGCCTCCTCATAGTAGTGGTGGACTCCTTCTGAAAAGATCCCGTTAACGATATTCTTGTATCCGCCATCGAACACGGAAATGTCCAATTGAGTGTCTTCGTTTTCGTAGAGGTAGCCGACTCCAAAACCCGGGTGTTTGGCTTCGTAGACTTCCAAGCTGCGGAATGGGATTCCTGCTAGATCTTTTGGAAACACGAGGTTTTTCTGAGCAATCCTATCTACCGACGCTTTTTGAGGTTTGGGGTCCGGGTTACTGTAGGCTTGTTCACTCGGAGTGGTCGTGCAGCCAGCCCAAAAAAGTAGGGCGCTTAGAAGAGCTGTTGCGATCAGATATTTCATAAATGTCAGAGAGTAGGTAAGGGCTTTGATTCCCTTATGTGGAAGAACGTTCAGAAATAGACAGGGTTTACCCTATTGTTTCAAAAAATCTAGATGTGATGAAGAACACGTGTCCCGCCATAGCCCTTGGGCGACGGCGGAAGGCGCAGTTTGCAAGCAAGCGCGGGAGCGTAGCATGTTGGTGTCGTTGCACTCGAAACTACGTAACCAAGCGGAATGCGAGCTGGAACGCAGTTCTTCGCGCATGCGCCAGTGCGCCGTAGCCTTGGCGAAGGCTGTATTGATTCTAGTCTTCGAAGGGGTAATTTTGTAACGTGACAATTAGTGGTGTTTGAAAAGTTTATTCTAATATCCATAACACACTGATTTTTGATGAAATGAAGCCTGCTCATTCGAAGGCGTTTGAAAAGTTAGGGTTTAGGCCCCGCACTATGTATATAACGCTGTAAACCGGTCAATTGTTGCTTCCTTCAAGGTCTTTTTGAAAAAAAAATCCTACTCGGCAGTACTCAATAACTCTACGCTGGTCAAAATTGCTGTTTCCAAAGCCTTAATTCTTGTGGGCATGTCGTAGGAGGATGGGGCTTCGAAGGTGAACGAGCCTCTTACTTTTTCGGTCATGAAGAGGTAGATGGCCTCGGGCCATTGCCCTTTCAACTTCGGGTCCTCTTTGATGTTTTCAAATCGCGGGCTGATAATCCCCTCTGAGGAAGACATTTTGTCAATCGCTTCGCTCAAGTCTATCGGGCAGACCTTTCTTACTCGCTCTACAATAGTTTTGGCCCAGCCATCTGTTAGGTCAGTGGGTTTGTCATACAGATAAAATCCATCGGATTCCCAATCCTCATGAATGATCAGCGACAAGTCCCATGGTTCTTGCTCCTCGATGTAATTTACGTGCGCGATTACCTCTTTGGTGGTCGGATTCAGGTAGTCCCGGTTCAAGTCTATCCCCATATGGTTTTCACGCTGGTTGAGGCGAAGACCAGCAGGGTTCAACATGGGAAATAAGGTCCAGTCGATATTCGGGCAAAACTGTTCCCGCTCGAGAAGATCAAGAATCATGAGGGGTCCTGCCGGTTCGTCACCATGCATGCCGGTGGAAATGTAAACACGCGGAGCATTCGAGTAAGTTGAGGGTCGCGTTAGGATGGGCAGAATGATTCCCGCCTGGTCGACCAAAGAAACGCAGGAAAAACCATGATCTCTCGCCGCCTGATTAAGGCGGAGCAGGGTAGCAGTTACATCCAGGGTTTCTCCAGTATACGGCATTTATTCAACAAAAGTTTTGCGCCAGGCTTGGCAATCGGACCCCATGCAAATAGGCGTTGACTTTAGAGTACTGCCTGAGCGGGAGTAAATTTCATCTTACAAACAGCACCGACTTCTGTTTATAAGACCGGTTCTAAATTCACCTACAAGTTCAAAACCACATAATTCATGTCTCAGGTTCGTGTTCGATTTGCGCCTAGTCCCACCGGCAGTTTTCATTTGGGAAGTGCCCGTACCGCATTGTTTAACTGGCTCTATGCCCGGCACACTGGTGGTACCTTTATTTTGCGTGTGGAAGATACCGATGGGGAACGAAACACACCTGAAGCATTGAATGTCCTGTTACAGGGCATGCGCTGGCTCGGGTTAGTTTGGGATGAAGGACCGGAAGTCGGAGGCGATTTCGGACCTTACTTTCAAAGTCAGCGTAAAGCTATCTATGACGAGTATCTGCAAAAGCTATGGGATGCCGGTCGTGTCTACGAAAAGGATGGTGCAGTCTTCTTCAAACTCGAAGGGGAACGCTACAGCGAGTATGACGAATACCTGAAGATGGAAGTCGAAAAGGTGAGAACAGAGCCGCAAACCATCGACGATGCAGTCCGCGGACAGGTCGTGCGTGCCGAGGAGCGAGACTTTGTCATTGTGCGATCAAACGGGAAACCGGTATTTCATTTGGTGAATGTGGTGGACGACATAAGCATGGGCATCACCCATGTGATTCGCGGCGAGGACCACTTGTCCAATACCACCAAGCATTGTGAGCTTTTCAACGCGTTCGGAGCTCCCCTTCCCAAGTTTGCCCATATTCCAATGATTCTGAACAGCAACGGTCCCGGAAAGATGAGTAAGCGAGGAGATGGCGTACATGTGGAGGACTACGAACGACGGCATTTTCTACCACATGGTCTGGTCAATTTTCTGGTTTTGCTTGGCTGGAATGCAAAGGACGATCAGGAACTGTTCACCTTAAAAGAGCTCATCGAAAAATTCGACTTGCCTGGAATTCAGAAGGGCAATGCACGGTTTGATGAGAAAAAACTGGCCCACATCAATACCGAGCAGATTCGTCGGTTGCCGTTAGCTGAATTTCTTGAAATGGCCTTACCCGTTTTGGGGGAGGCAGAGATTCAGCTCGATGATCCGGTATACGCGGAGCAAGTCCTTGCACTCTGCCAGGAAAAAACACGGTCATTGGCTGAGCTGCCCGAGTTTGTGGCCTATTTCTTTGATGAGTCCTTCGCTTTTGATGATAAGGCTGGGGAACGTATCTTCAAAAAAGGAGAGCCGCTGGATCGGTTGGCAGAGGTGGAAACCGCGTTGGCCGGAGTTAAAGCCTGGGATGCGGACTCCATAAATCAGGCCTTTGCTGATCTGGCAGCTGCCCAGGGACAGGAAAAACCGTTTGCCTGGTTTCCCATAACGCGTTTTGCGGTTTCCGGAATTGGAGCCGGTCCTGACCTGATTCCCATGCTTTCCATCATGGGCAAAGATCGGGTACTTACGCGAATGGAGGCTTTTCTTGCGCGTTATCCCGAGGGTGAATAAATTCTTGTCAACCACGAAGAAAAGGAAGAAGGGTTGGGGAGAATATATCGGGCGCCAAGGAGAAGTAAAAATGACTGAGTATGAAAAGTATGAAGCTGAGTGCGCTTCGATTCGGAAGGAGAATATGGAGCTTCTGGATAGTTTCGCATTATGGCTCGAGGGTAAAGGTCTGTCTAAGTCAACCGCGAAAAAACACCGCTATAACATGGATTTCTATATAAACGAATTCTTGTTGTATGAGAGCCCAATTCGTCCTTTGGGAGGCGTTTATGGAGTTGGGAGGTTTCTGGGTTATTGGTTTATAAGGAAAGCGATGTGGGCGAGTGAAACCAGTATAAGGTCCAATGCCGCCAGCTTGAAGAAGTTTTACGATTTCATGCTCGAGCGCGGAGAAGTTGATCAGGAAGCAGTCAATGGGATGAAGGCAACAATCAAAGAAGATTTGCCGGAATGGGTTGCAAGAGTAAGGCGGTACTACGATCCGTCGATCGAACCTGAGGATGTATGGCAATGGTAAGTTTTCCGAAGAAGACCGAAGGTGATAGTTGCCGGTCCATACGGACCGCGGCAGTTCTCCGGTGGCAGGCTTGCCAGCGTGAGACTGGATATTGACCTCCAAAAAGAAAGCCTCAGTATCGCTTTTTTTTATGAGCGAGGAAGAAACAAAACCTACCAACTTTATCAGGGACATCATCGACGAGGAGTTGGAAGCTGGAAAACACGACAAGATTGTGACTCGCTTCCCTCCCGAACCTAATGGTTACTTACACATCGGCCATTCCAAGGCTATCCTGACTAACTATACGATAGCCCAGGATTATGAGGGGCGGTTTCACCTCCGGTTCGACGATACCAACCCGAGTAAGGAAGACATGTCGTACGTGGATGCGATCAAAAAAGATCTGTCCTGGTTGGGCGTAGATTGGGGCGATAATTTGTTTTTTGCCTCCGATTATTATCAACAGCTTTTCGATTGGGCCATTTACCTGATCAAGGAAGGTAAGGCGTATGTAGATGACCTCAGCATTGAGGAAATGAAGGAGTATCGGGGTGGCTTGACCGAACCGGGCAAGGACAGTCCGTACCGGGACAGGAGTATTGAGGAAAACTTAACCCTGTTCGAACATATGAAGAACGGGAGTTTCGAAAATGGCGCCAAGGTACTTCGAGCCAAAATTGATATGGCTCATCCCAACCTCAATA
>JAPUIL010000668.1 GCA_027297085.1 Verrucomicrobiota bacterium
GCAGCTTTTAAGGGTTTGGAACCCTGGCATTAATTTTTTGTGTAGCGAAAGGGAGTCGAAGGATTTTTGCGCGTTCGAATACGCAATCAGTGCATGGCTTGACCATCCATAGGACTGCCAAATGCGTGCTTCTTCCATAAATAGCCGGGGTCTTAACGTTGGGTACTTTTTGCGAGAAGCTATGAAATATTTTTGAGCTCTTTCAAAATCACCGTTCTGGATGAGAAGTGAAGCCATCCGTTGATTTAGAGAAACGACATGGGGATGTAGTTTAAGTCCTTCGTCAATGACTTCAAGAGCGTGGCGAGGGTTTGTGCTTTGTTGATTTTGGTTTTGGATTGCTTCAGAACATGTCAGAAAAGATTCCGAATCGGGGTTAGCAGCTGATTCAAGATAGGTCTGCCATGCCTCGGCAGCCTGATTCCATTGATTCGCTTCTGAGAAAATGAGCGCCCTTTCTTTGAGAGCAAACGATTGACCAGGATGTTTGGCTATGAATTCATCGATTGCCAGTTGGGCAACTTCAAAGTTTTTTGATTCCCTCTCAAGTCTGGCAAGGACCAATAGAGCTTCAGTCTGACCCGGTTCTAATGTTAATACAAATCGAATGTCGCTTCGCGCAGAGTCCATATTTCCAATTTCACGATAGAGATTTGCGCGTTTTAGTCTAAGGTTCAGGCTCCGAGGTGCATCATCGATTTGTTCAGATAGAGACGCAATTTGCTGGTCGATGAATCCATGCGCTCCTGCTCTTGGAATTGGTGTGATAATCAGGAGGGTGATTACTATAACGGAATGACGGAGAATGGACATAACTTCTACTGATAGGAAATCGCTTTTGCAGTAAGGACCGCTGAGGTCATACTTTTCGCCAAACTGTATTAAAATGTAAATCTCAGGTTTGCATAATATTACGGTCCCCTAGAAGGGATCGACAAAAAACCAAGTTCGTTAGTAATAATTAAATTCGCTTGGAATCACTCACAATTTTGCAGTCTTGCAGGTGATTGAGGCCGAGTTGGCCAACTAATAACTACTCTGTCCTGCGCTACCGCGAAGCTGGATCTTCCCCACCCACATCCCGTTCCGCAAGCTCCGCATCAATGAGGTCGAGGATTTCCTGCTGGATGGCGGAAAGGTCTTCAATGATCAGCAATACCATATCTGAGTTAACACGCTTAAATTCCACCGCATTTTCCAGGCTGGGAAGCGAAAGTAAGGTTTCTTGGTCATAACGGAAATTACTTGGCCCGGCATGACTTAATTTTTCTGGGGGTATTGTGGAAGTCCGCTTCTCCCCAACGTTGATCATCGAATCCTTGAATTGATGATATGCGTATAGGCCCGGCATTTGCAACTTGAGGCTTTCGACTATAAGCGTTGTGTAGTTTTTGTATTCTTCCATGGCGGTCGGCCAATTGCTCAAATTGTTGTTCAGAGTCTTGTTTTTTATAAGAGCGATTTTGCCAGATGATATGAGAGAATTAAGTACTTTCGTATTGGGTTTGTAGGTAGGAAGGAATTGAAGCGAGGCCATGTAACGATGGATCAATTCATCGGAAACTGACTCTGGCTCAGGCTTAATCAATTTTAAGAAGGATCGCATGGTTTCTGAAGTAAACCGGTGTTCAGATCGATTATACGCGAGCCGTTCCTGGTTTTCATCAAATTCCGTTTTCAACTCAATAAGTATTGCTGTCTCCTCCGTATGATCCTTCTTCGCCTGGTTCCAATCGCTTATGTAGAGCGCAATCAGAATACCCACAACAATCAGCGCAATCTCCCCAATCGCGTATCCAAAGTATCGCGACACTCGTCCTTCTAAGAAGAGTTTCTGGCGGATACGGCGGAAGAAGCGGAACATGGGTTAAAGGGCTTCGAGGGTGGCGAGGATTTGTTCGGTGGTTTCTTTCATGACTTCATATAATCGGAGCTGGTAGATAACTTGCCTTTGTCGATTTTCCCAAAAGGCATACACGTCCTTCTGAGCTATGAACTTGCGATACTCCTCAACGGACAGCTCAAACCTTTCTGGTCTGAAATCTTCCCTGTCGAATAAAACATGTATACTTCCCAGCTTTTCTCGCATTCGGAGAGCAGAACCGGTCCAAAAATCTGTTCCTTGTTGCACATACAAGTTGTTCAAGAGCCAATGTGTTGTCTGAAACCTAACAAACAGTCCTTTCAGTGAGTCATCTTCGATGAGTCCTATGGAATCAGTAGACTTTGCCGATTCATAAACGCCTAAAGAAGGTTGAAAACCGTAATATTTTTGAGTATTTTCAGCCAGTCCTTTTATCTCCAGAACTGAAAGCTCTTGGTTTTCACTAGCAGTAACTTTCAACAATTGGTTAAAAACATCTAGCTGAATTTCGGTATCATTTTTTACACTTTCCCAAAGTTCCAAATTGGTTTGGTAATCCACCTTCAAATCCTCAATCAATTCCCGCCTATCCTGCTCCAGCTTCCTCCCCTCATTCCAGTTGTTGATCTGCAGGGCAACGAGAATACCCGCCACGATCAGCAGCACCTCCCCCACAGCATACTTCAAATACTTGACGGTTTTGTTCTCGTTGAGGAGCTGCTGGCGAGTGGTTCTGAAAAATCTAAACATGGGGAGACGAGATTAGGAGACCGATAGAGGAAAAACTAAATGGATGATTAACGAGCCTGTGATTGAGACAGAACCAAGCTACAGGGCCGAGCACTGGATTCAAGGGGGAAGTTGGAGACGGGACGAGGGTCACGAGGCGGGGGACAAGGGGGCAGGTTGCCCGCCTTAACCCCATGATAAAGGCAGCAGAATCGATAAGGGTACCGGGAAATGGATAGAAGTAGCAGGCAAAAAAACGCCCCAAGCAACTCCTCCAAGTCGCATGGGGCTAATGCATATCTCCTCAGGCAAATTTGGGTCTATCTGGTAATGGATTAGCGGTTTTCATGCCATTTTGTAAACTTATTCAAGTAAATCTTCGCTGATCCCAGCAGCAGCCTGTCTTGCTTTTTTAAAATTGTAATAATGGATCTGGTTTGGTTTTCAAATTCCTGAAGGGATTGTAGTATTTGTATTGTTATGACTCGGTCGTGCCAATCACCCAGCAATTGCTCTAGCATTTTTATTTGTTTTAGTTCTTCTTTGTCAGAGACGTGACCAGGACAGTACTGAAAGGCATCCAGGGTATGGTGATACCTTTTAAGCAGAATTCGTTTTTTATGCCATTTCTCAGCATTCATCCGTCCATCTGTATTGAGAACTTGAGACAGTAGGTCATCCAGGACAATGTGTTTGTGTCGAAGGATTGCTCTTTGAGAAATACCAGTAGACTTGACAGTAGGAACTCTGATAGATGCCTGTGAACTTGATCGAAAATTCCTTCGAAATAGCCGGTGGTCTTTTCTTATCCTCGATCTCAATGTGCTAACCTGCATTTTTATCTGGTCCATTTTTACTTCGTCCAAATCTTGTATCAAATGCACGGCAATATGCCCGTCCCGGATATTGCCAATAGATTTAAACAGTGAGCGGTAGGGTTTTAGTACCTTCTTTACTACTAAATTGGGCTCAATTTGGTTGAGGAAATAGTAAAGTGTCGTAAGCCGCTTCACGCCTACTCTAAATTTATGGACAGAATCCTCTTCAGGTTTTTCCACAATTATTCGCAGGTATTGATTTACTTCCCTTATAAGTTTACTTCGATATTTGTTCAGGCAATGCATAAATATCTAAACCATGATTTATAAGGAGATTTTTTCCCTATTCTGTATTCTGGGGACACAATACTGAACTATTATAGTTCGAACTCAATTTTGATTACTCCTATGAAACTGCAGTGTTTCATCTGTGTTCAGTCCGAAAAAAAAGCCGGTGGGGGCTGATAGGAAATTGCTTTTGGGCGATGTCGTTTTCAACTCGGTGGGCGGCGGAGACAGCCGCGCTTCCACTCTGCTGAATCGAATGAGCCATGATTGGTAAATTCTGGCTTCTTTGGCCGTGAAGTCAACGGTCTTGGGGAAACCGCTCGGGGCTTTTTGTTGGTGGGCAAAACCGGGGAGCACGGTCTTAAGCAGGTGACCTATCGTGGAGGAGGGCTTTGGAAGGTCT
>JAPUIL010000669.1 GCA_027297085.1 Verrucomicrobiota bacterium
TAGGAAATCCGTGGAGGAGCAGAACTGTTGGATTTCCAACAGTACCAGCTTCGAGGTAGAAAATTTCAACACCGTCAACTTCGACAGTCCGGTAGTGCACCTGAGCTTCAGCAACCTTCGCATTTGCACTGTGGTCAGATAGGATCAGACTGAATGCTACCAACAAGGTGGTTGCGGTTGCAACACTAGCACCTCTTTTGGCAGAAAATGCAGACGTTTCTTTACTGGTATTTACCGGTAGTAGGAGAATGAGTGGTACCATATAGAGGTAATGACGCACCAGTGATGCAATCGCGGGAGTGTATCCGGCTTCCAGACCAGCAATGCCGAGTCCCAGCAAAGGATACATAAAGAGCCAGACTATCATTACAAGCTGCACGGTCGTGAATGAGAGCCCCCGAAACCAATTGGGACCAAAGAGCGAAGGAGCCAGAGCTGCGTAAATAATAGCGATCGCGACCCCATTACCGTAGTGACCCGCTACACCTCCAAGTAAACCCACACCCAATTTGGCGCCCAGAAGATGGGGAAGATCCCACCATTGCCCTGTGATAATGAATCCGGAGATGTCGAATATGAGAGTCCCGATGAGACCCGCGAGGATGGATTTGTACCAGTTAATTTTCATTTTGTTTCCTTTTTTTGATGATTGATGTGTTAAATTTCGAATTAATTAAGCGACCGGTCGGTCGGTTTAGGGAGTAGTCGAAGATTGTGAGATTCCATTACAGTTTATTTTGTAGCGACCGGTTGGTTCATTTGGACCGAGAAATACTACTCCAGTAGTCTCCTTATTTGTTCCTTGGCTGCCTTGGCCGGCCAAGTGTCCCGGAAATTCTGCATTTCGATCAATGCACCTTCGAAAATGATAAAGATCGTCTGCGCCAGTTGAACTCGCTCCGCTTCAGTGTCGGCAGGTACGTGTTCATTGACCAAGCTTTGAATAACTGCCAGTAGACTCCTTTTGTGCGATTCAATCTCTTTTCTCAGGGGACTATCCCCTTCCGGAGTCTCGGTCAGCGTATTCAGAAATGCGCAGCCGCGGTAGCCGCAGCCCTGCATCCAGTCTTCCAGAAAGTCGAACAGCCCCTTGATTTTTGAAGCTGCCTGGTCCCCGCCCTCTTCATCTAGATATTTCTCTAGCCAGGCATTCCAGGTGTTGTGCCGTGCCTTCAACCAGGCTACTCCCAAATCTTCCTTGGATTTGAAGTGCGAATAGAAAGTGCCCTTGGCAATGCCCGCTTCATCAATGATCTGCTTCACACCGGTTCGGTAATAACCCTGCTCGTAGAATAATCGGGAGGCGATTTCCAACAGCTCATCTTTTTTAGATTTAACTGTCTCAGTTTGAGGCATGGTGCCACAAAGAACATAAACCGACCGGTCGGTCAACTACTTTTTTGAGAAATCTACACAATTCAAAACTTCAACAACCACAATCAACTTTTATTCATAATTTATCTAAGATTATTAGCCTGTCCCTTATTTTGCTGTTTGAGACAGCCTACAAAGACAAGGGACGGCACGGATTCGCCAGTGAAGATTCGCGCAACTATCTACATACGCGAATTGAGAAATTTCCGGAAAAAAACCTTTAAGAGATCAGTCAATTACCTTCCCAGTTTCTCTTTGAAGAAATGCGGGATATTCCGGTAGGCGACCTCCTGTCCGGGGTATTTCAGATGATTCTCAAGGCCGAGGGCGTCCATACGGACTTTCAATGTCAGACCAAATATTACATGGTGAAGCGCCCAGGGTTTCACCTTGGCTTTATCCTCAGGAATTGGGTCGGACGGCTTCATGCTGTATTCCATGAAAACCGAAGGGTCATCCGCGGTCAGGTGAGTTATGGACGAGAGCTCCTTCACCCACTTTCGGACCTCGGGATTGTCTAGCTCTTCCAAGCTGCGGACTCCAAACAGTCGCGTCATGGCAGGATTTTTGTGGATGATATTTCCAGGAATCGATTGCTCCATCCAGTGCCGGTCAAAGGTGATTTGCCCTCCCTGAGTGGCAACACAGTTTAGACGGGTCGATTCCCTCAAAACCGGATCAGCACTATCCGGATCCGCCATGTCGTCGTGGAATCCTAACCACATCGAAATCATAGCGCCAGCGGAACCTCCATAAGCCCCTACCCTGTCAGGATCGAAATTCCATTCATCCGCCTTTGATCGCAAAAACTGGATCGCCCGACGAGCATCATGAAAGCAGGAAGGCAACGGCTCCATCTGAACATAGCGGTAGTTGATCGCTGCCAACGAGATACCTGAAGCGAGAAACTCTTTCAGGAACTCCTGATCCACCCGATCTTTATCGAAGGCTTGAAATCCTCCCCCATGAATGAAAATAACTAGAGGCGCCGGACTATCCGATTCGGCTTTAAAAAAATCTAAGACCTGCCGCTCATGAGTGTTGTAATGGACATTCGAATACGTGGGTGTAACAGATAGCTTGGCAACAATAACGCCAGAAAAAGAAAAGGCGCCAAACAGAATGGCAGTAATGATTTTCATCTTCATAACGATAAATCGACCGTCAGCCCCTTCCTTTTTATTCTCCTAAAGTCCCGCTTGCTGCTTTTCGAGCTTAAGCTGTGCCGCCCTGGCGCTGTGCTGCATGACCTTAAAATAGCGCTGCACCCAGTCTGATCCCACTTCGTAGGGATGTGGACCATCGCCACGCCCAGCCATCATTCTGTTCTTGTTGTATGCGTTGTCGAACTCTGAGTGGTTCGACAGGATAACGGTCGCCCCGGTGGCGGCAGCCTGGGAGGCAATGTGCTGCTGAGACTCTATATATATCTGGAAGTTCTGGATACCTGGATCCGGCGTGATGTTATGGAAATTGAATGCAGTGCCGCCTGAATACGCGATATTGACCGGTCGACCGTCGTCCAAAACCGTAAAGGTGTAAGACAGCGTACCGGGTGTATGACCGGGAGTTTCCCAGAGTGTCACGCTCATGTCACCGAGTGAGATCTCCATTCCGTCGGTGGCCACGATGTCGCGGGTCGGCGCCATGGTCTTGTACCGCTGGGGGTAGGTCTCAACCAAATCCCAATCAGGCCCGCCCATGACGATGCTCGCGCCGTAGCGGTCCTGAAGGATCTCGGCGCCTCCGATATGGTCACCATGAGCATGAGAGATGATGACGTATTTGATGTCCTGCGGATTGAGTCCGAGCCGCTCCAGCCCACCGATGATCAACTCTTCCGAGTTGTAAGGGAAAATTGTATCGATGATAATAATGCCTTCGCTCGACGTCAGCGCCCAGGACGAATGAATCTTTCCTCCCACGAAGTAAAGATTGTCGTAGATCTGAATGGCGTTCGCATACCATTCTTCACGTGCTGGCACTCCAGCGGGATTTTGAAGGAATCTGGGCAAGTTATTGCTGGTGTTGGCAGCGCGGCTTGCAGGCAGTAGAGTGA
>JAPUIL010000067.1 GCA_027297085.1 Verrucomicrobiota bacterium
ATACTGAGCGGAACTTGGAAGATGTAAAACAGTCATTTTGGAAGTCCCGTAGTGACATCACTTTTATGAACAGTTACACCGGTTCGGTGACTGCCGAATACTCGCCCTTCCTAAATAGCTCCGGTGTGCTGAAAGGATTGAGCGCCAGGCTGACACTGGGCGTTGATGACCGGGATAGTCGAATCATTTTTACTCAACTTCCGACTACCTTTGAATTTGAGGGAAATGATGAAGAAGGGGAGAGGAGGATTTCCCAGAATAATAGTCGAACCCTCACCTATACGGGCGATGTTTCCTTGAATTACGACCTGGGGTCATCAATCAAAGCAACCTCGACAGTCGGAACTCAGCTTTTTGATGAGCGGGGTCGCTTTGTTGTTACAGAGAAGACACAATTTGCTACGCGGCTTATTACGGATATCAGTGTTGGCGGTATAGCTGGTCAAATCGAGGAGAATAGCCGCCACTTTAGATCGGCAGGCATTTTTACGGAGCACAATTTTTCTTTAGACGACAAGTATTTTGCTAAGATTATGGTACGCCAGGACTATGCCAGTGTGTTGGGTGCTCTTACGTCCAGCATTACTTATCCGGCCGCCAACCTGGCCGTCCGTCTTGATAAGTTTGATTTTACACCGGATTTCTTCTCATTTTTAAAACTCCGCACTGCGTACGGGGAGACCGGCATATTACCGGGAAGACTAGACGGTATTTCCAGGCTGTGGCGAGCACAGGAATCGCAATTTGGTATAGGTGCTACCATTGACCAGATCGGAAACCCTTCCTTGGAGCCTGAGCGGGTAAAGGAATGGGAGATTGGCGTTGAGGCCGAAGTTTCCAACTATGCTTTAGATTTCACATATTACCGGCAAAACACAACAGATGCCATCGTTCCGCGGCAAAACGTTCCTTCTTCCGGCCTGACTAGTAGCCGTCCAAGTTTCAATATTGGCGAGATCGAGGGCTCCGGTTGGGAGGCGCAGCTGCACGCGAACTTCGCCGGCAAGAGCCTCGGCGGCTGGCGGGCCAACTTGACGCTGACTAATGCATGGCAGAAGAACGAAGTAACAGATATGGGTGGCGCCAACGAGATCCGAGATGGACCAGGAGGTGGCCGTCAGGTTTACAAGGAAGGTCTGCCAAAGGGTGCATTTTTTAACCCGATAACTCTGGGCTTTTTGTTCTCAGACGGCACGAATGTACGGGAGGACGGTCTTGAGTTGTGGCCGAACATAGGTGAAGTCGTACCGGCAGGAGAGCCTTATGCGCTCGTTAATTCTGGTTCGATATTTCTCGGTAAAGCCGACCCGGATTATATCGGTAGTTTCGCTTCCAATTTAAGTGTAGGCGGTTTTACCCTTTATGGCTTGCTGGAATGGAAGACCGGGTTTCAGCTCTATAACGAAGAGAGAGTGGATCAGATCTTTAATGGTGCTTTTGACAATCCCGAGTGGGGTAACGGTGATGAAAGCAATGTCCTGGATTGGGACATTCTTTCACAGCAACTCGGACTTGGGGACACGAATACCGGTGTTGCACTACTCACGCCGGGGACTCCGGAGTACATTGACGCTGCGAATCAATGGGCAGCAACGAGCCCGTTTTTTGACGCCAATTCCATTCAACCAGGAGATTTTCTCAAGCTACGTGAGCTAAGTCTCAGTTATAGTTTCGATAAACATCTTTCCAAATCCTCCTTTTTTAGCAATATCAATGGATTAAGAGTTGGCATCGTTGCCACGAATCTCAAGAGCTGGGTTAAGCGGGATTTCCACCTCGACACAGCGTTTGGCGAAGATCCAGACAATCCGGGCAACTTCAATGTGCCGTTTGAGCACTGGGTGGGTGGTTTTACCGCCATTGATTCCGAGCTTAATTCTTTGGGTTTTCAGGATGGCCCGCAAAGCGCGATGCAATCAGGGACCATCCCGACGAGCAGATCGGTTAGCGGGTTCATAACCATAACTTTTTAATCTAAGAAACGATGTTCTAATCTATATTTGGAGGATTTGTGACTATGAAAAAGTTAAAAATAACCACGTATCTTATCACATTGGCACTTTTGGGGCTCTGTTTCGCCTCATGTGATAGTTTTGTTGATGGGGTGGATCCCCTTTCCGGTCAAGTAGACGATGATCTCCTCACCAGTGAGGATCAGCTGCCATTTCTTATCACGGGCGTAAAAGGCGCGTTCGGCCGTTCTGATGATGAGTTCGCTGGCGTTCCACATTTGATATGGCGGATTGCCGGCTATTCCGATGAAATGATCCACGGCATGTTTGATGGTGCACCGGATCACTTTACCTTTGTACAGGACGGGCCGGCTGACCTTGCCTTTTACGAGAATGATTGGGAAAACTACCACGCCATAAGATTCTTTGCAGACGATCTGGTCCGAAGAGTGGCAGCTATAGAAGCTGCTGGAGGGATTAGTAGTCCTGCACTCAAGGAACAGGCCCTGTGGTGGGGCAATTTCGTGGGCGGAGTGATGCGGACGTATCTGGCAGACCACTGGGGAACCAACGCC
>JAPUIL010000670.1 GCA_027297085.1 Verrucomicrobiota bacterium
GAAAGCAAGGCAGAAAATAGCTTGCATTCATGAACTCCCAACTTAGCTTTCCTCCCTCTATCATGCCTGGGTGGTGGAATTGGCAGACACGCTGGATTTAGGATCCAGTGCCGCAAGGCGTAGGGGTTCGACTCCCCTCCCAGGTACCATAATTCGATTAATGAGCTACGCATAGAGCAGCCATCCATAAGCATCATAATCTCTCCCGCGCACACCTAAATTTACGATTTAAATCGCTCTCCGACGCTTCCCCTAGCGAAACGCGCCAAAGGGCCTTCCCATCTGGTCGTAGGATTCGATTCCCTCCCGTGATTGACCCACCAGGCCGGGATCAAGCAAAACACTGTCATGAGGCAGGATTGTCACCACACACGATCCACCAAACTGAAAGTAGCCGAGCTCTTGGCCCTTCCGCACAAATCCCGGACTATAAGTAAATTCTGCACTTCCGACAAAAGTGGCTCCAATCACAACCACTACTGCTAGTTGCCCACCCTTTAGCTTGAAAGGAATTATCCACCTTCGATTATTAAGCAGGTAATCCAAATTCTTCGACAAGGCCAGGGGGTTGACTGAATAGAGAGAGTTGCCAACTAATAAGGGCGCCATCGCCGTTCCAGAAAAGGGTGCATGGAACCGATGGTAATCGACTGGACTTAATCGCGATATCAATACGCTCCCCCCTTCCACGGATTGGACAAAGGGCATCTCCCCCATAAGCTGATCTATGTCAAGCTGTTGACCTTTGGCATAAATTGTATCCGCATTTTGGATATTCTCAATCGCTAGATGACGACCATCAACAGGGAAAACGACGCTGAAATCGTGGCTATCAATCGGCCGGCTTTCCGGTTTTAGTTCGCGGTAAAAGAATGCGTTGAAATGAGGGAAGCTGTCCGGTGACTCCAGAAATTCGTTCGTATCAACTTTGTACAGATCAATAAAAGGTTGGATCTTTTTCTTTGTCCACGATCGGTCCATCCACCATCCATACAAATAGGACACAAACGGGTTTTTAATGATTAAACGAGTAATCAGTTTTCCGATTGGATTGAAATAGGCCCATCTTAAAGAAGCCTCCCCATAGATCTTCTCCTCCTCCGTCTGGCCCGATATCCGGTTGAAATATCGGATCTGTTTGATCGGTTGATTCATGAGCCACGCTATTTCAACTACGCGTCTTTGGCCTTAGTATGAAAGGTTGTTTCGGTGTCCTCCCAATTGCCCCGTTGCAGGGTTTCCGCCACTGAGGCATTTTTAAGCAAGGTTTGAGCTTCACCGTTGGCCGGCTCTTTGGCAAGCACCCACTCAAGGTGGTCAATCGCCTGCTGAGGACGTTTCGCCTCCACAAGAATCCTCGCCAGAGCGAGCCGTGGAGCTGATTTTTCCGGCTCCAGTTCAACAACCGCCTGACAAGCCAACACCTGTGTCTCCAGCCAACCCAATGCATATCCGGCTTTTTCAAGGGCTAAAAACACTTCAGGAAGCGCTTGTTTCTTACGAAGAGCCTCGTCACAGCGATGAACTAGCTCGAGTGGATTATTTTTTAAAAGAGATCGCGTGGACACTTTGAACTGCACCCCACTAGATTTGTTTTTCAGCCAACCTACAGTTGATGAGTTAGATCGATCCAAGGCGCTCAATGTCTCACACAAAAGGGCTCGCACCTCATAAGCGGAGGGATTATTTTTCAGCAACTCCCCACATACCTGAACGACATAATCAACCCCGCCCTTCTTGAGAGCTTCGCGCGCTTGCAGTATCTGTTTCTGCAATCGTTCGTCCAGCTCGTGGTTCGCCAGTTCTTTCATTCTTCAGGTCAATCGTTGTTTTATCTGGTATTCGAGGGTTTGGTACCATTTATCTACTTTTTCTATACTTTCGCCCTCAATCAATAACCGAATTTTGGGCTCCGTCCCCGAATAACGCAACAAGACTCGTCCTGTCTCACCCATCTCGTTTTCCAAAGATTTCAGGGTCGATTGAATTTCGGCACTGTCTTCTAAAGGTGGTTTTTCCTTAACGGGCATCGCTCCGGTACGTTGCGGGAAAAGGCTCATACAAGCCTGCATGGCGGAAAGTGGCTTTTTTTCTTCGATAAGGATAGCCAATAATTTCAACGCGGCTAGAAGTCCGTCGCCAGTAGGATTTATGTCCGAAAAAATAATATGACCTGAATTTTCACCACCAACATTGAATCCCGACTTTTGCATTTCTTCCAGGACATACCGGTCTCCAACCGAAGTTCTGACTAGTTGACCCCCTGCCTGTTTCATTGCGCGATCGAGGCCCATGTTGCTCTGAAGTGTTGAGACCAGCGTGTTGTTGTAAAGCCGCCCATGCTTTAACTCCTGCAAAGCGAGCATACAGAGGAGTACATCACCATCTACTATTTCTCCTTTTTCATCACAGAATAAAACTCTATCTCCATCGCCATCGTGAGCAATTCCCAGATCCGCCTTGTGTTCCAATACCACCTTCGAAAGGTGATGTGGAAACTGACTCCCAACTCCCTCATTAATATTTGCGCCGTTCGGCTGGTCGCCTACAGAAATTACTTCAGCCCCCAAGTGACTCAGCAATGAAGGAGTCGTTTCAAACGCTGCTCCATTGGCGGTGTCGACTACTATCCTCAAATCTTTTAATGAAGAAATCTGAAGTACCGGCTGGAGTAAATCCAAGTAACCAGCGGCGCTATCCAGGGCTACTTCAAGCTCATGGCCAGAGCCCGTACCCGGTCCATCGATACTATCAATCAGATTTTCAATTTTCAACTCAACTTCATCGGAAAGTTTTAATCCACGTGAATCGAAAAACTTGATTCCATTATCCTTAGCCGGGTTGTGCGAAGCGGTGATCACAACGCCTAATCCCGCCTGTACATTGCGCGCATACACCGCTACAGCTGGAGTCGGTATTACTCCCAAATCCACCACCCGGCAATCCCCGGAATCTCGGAATCCCCGTGCAAGTGCATCGCGAAGAGCTGGGCCCGATTGGCGAGTATCCCGGCCTATCACCACCAAAGGAGGCCTAGCTGTATTCAGAATACAACGACCGGCGGCTTGCCCCATTCGATAGGCAAACTCATCCGTCAAGATGGAGGCGCCGTATTCGCCCCGCACTCCATCAGTCCCAAAGTACTGTCGATTCATGAAGAAAAATAATTCCGGATATTTTCCAGGTGATTTTCAACCGCGCCATTGAGCAATTGATCACGGGCAAGATCGATGCTCCCCCGCAAGCTATCCGCCTTTCCAACTATTGAAAAAGCAACTCCGGCATTGAGCGCCACTGTATCTTCCAAGCCTTTCGGCGCGTTTCCATCCATCAAGTCATGCAAGAGGTTGAGATTAAAATCAAGATCACCACCTTTGAGGTCTTCCTCGGCACAAGCCGCCAGACCCAGGTCATCCCAGTTCCAGCTTATGGGTTGATCCCACGAAGCTCCGAAACCGGCACTCACCGGAGTTCCGCTGCAAGCCAACTCGTCCATGCCTCGCTCCGCATCCAACACAGAATGTACGACAACCCCGTTCTTTAACCCCAGCGTGTGGAAAGCTTCGGCCATGGGCTCTACCCAGGTTTTTGAAAAAACGCCCGTTAGTTGGTGGGCTGGAGAACCCGGATTAATCATAGGACCCAAGATATTGAAAATCGTACGTCGTCCCTCCTGAGCCAATTCCTGCCGCACGGGCATTATTTCTTTAAAAGCAGGATGAAACGAAGGGGCAAAAAAGAATACAAAATTCAAGGCTTCGAGAGCCTTCCTCAGTTGCTTCGGATCGGTCAGGAATTCTACACCCAAGGCCTGCAGTAGCTCCGCCGATCCACATTTGGAGGTGATGGAACGATTGCCGTGTTTGAACACCTTCACACCGCTGGCTGCCAAGATTAAGGTAACAGCGGTGGAAATATTGAAACTGTGTGATTTGTCGCCACCGGTTCCGCAAACGTCGATTGCCTCGTCCGCATAATCTTCCAGTTTGGGGTTCACCGCCAGTCGGCGAAAGGCAGCGGCAAATCCTGCTACTTCCGCGGGTGCTTCTCCCTTTTCATTGAGGGCAATCAAAAAGGCCTTCTTTGTAGCAGCCGATATTTCGCTCGACGCTAGTTCGTTCGCCGCCGCTTCGGCCTGAATTAAATCAAGAGGGGTGCCCGCTTTCAAACCGGGCAAAGAATCTTCAAGGACGCTCATATTTTTCTGACAGATTGGCAATTTACCCTTGCGGGTCTGATGATCGGAGTTTCAAGCTGCCAAACCGATTCCCTGAACTCAAGTCCTGCTTTGAAAAATACAACTTCCCAAATCGTAGCCCGCTGCCTGCTGACACTGCTTGGTGCTGCCCTGTTCGTTACTCTCTCTTTCGCACAATCCGAACCGGGGGAGGAGATATTTGAACCTGCCGAACTGGGATTTGTTGAATCCACCGTTCTGGGTTTTGTCGAAGGACTTACCGAGTACCTGCCGATATCCTCCACGGGACACTTGATCCTGACCGCACATTTTCTGGATCTTTCAAAGGAAACCGTCCTTCAGGATGAAGCGGGCAACACTTTGTATTTGGAGACGCCCAGTAAAGAAAATCCTGGCGGAACTCCCCTGACTTTGAAGGCGGCTATCGACGCCTACTTGATCATTATTCAACTCGGAGCTATCGCCGCGGTGGTTATAGTATACTGGAACCGGCTGTTGAGTATCATTTACGGCCTGTTAGGGAAAGATCCCAAGGGACTGCTGCTGTTGCGTAACTTGATTTTGGCTTTTATTCCGGCGGTTGTGGTAGGACTGTTGCTGGAAGACGTCATAGAGGACTACTTGTTTGGGAACGAACCTGTAATCTTGGCATTATTCGTAGGAGGCTTGGGGATTCTGGTGGTAGATCGATGGCATAATAAATATGGTAAGGATGACTCCAGCCCTGAACTTCATGAGCTTACACCCTTACAATGCCTCTTCATCGGAGGCATGCAATGCGTGGCTATGTGGCCAGGTACCAGCAGGTCCATGATGACGATTATTGGAGGTTATCTGGTCCGTCTATCTCCCACCAAAGCCGCGGAATTCAGCTTTCTCCTTGGACTTGTCACCCTCTCAGCCGCCTCTGTCTATAAGGGGTACAAGGTTGGCCTGCCCTTAATCGACGCCTTCGGGTGGTGGATGCCGATCCTCGGTTGCCTGGTGGCCGCAATCTCGGCAACTTTAGCCGTAAAATGGATGGTTGGTTACCTGGGAAAACATGGCTTGGCCGTATTTGGATACTATCGGATCGTTCTGGCGTTGGTTCTGGCATGGGTATTCTACTATTAGGCGGTCCGAATATTCTCCAAAGCGTACTTGACCAACAGAAAACCGACCCCTATTTAGATTCGTTTCCCAAAACTCGCGGAATAGAGAAAACTCTTCAATTTTTGCAATAAAATGGCCAATCCAAAACGCAAACAATCTAAACAGCGTAGCCGACTCCGTCGAGGAGCCAACCGATTTTCGGCTCCTGAATTATCCAAGGATTCCACGGACGGAACTTTGTTTCGCCCACACCGCGTGAATCCAGCAAACGGAATGTACCGAGGCCGTCAGGTCATCGATATAGACGTATAATCCGGGTACACCTGCTTACCCATCTTCAACCTCCCGCATGGCAGAAGAAACAGGTGAAGCACACGCATCCATAGCCGTTGACGTCATGGGCTCAGATATGGGCCCAGGGGAGATCATAGCCGGAATTGGTCTAGCCCTTAAAAACCTCAGCCATCTACCCAGCAAATTCGTCCTGGTAGGGGATGAAGCTGAAATGATACAGCATATCAAAGCGGAAGGCTTGAGCGGGCACCCTAAAATCCAGATCTACCACGCTTCAGAGGTCATTCAAATGAATGAAAAACCTCTCAAATCGCTCAAGTCCAAGAAGGACTCATCCATGGTCCGCGCCATCGAGCTTGTTAAAGAAGGTGAAGCAAAAGTGGTACTAAGCTGTGGCAATACGGGCAGTTTGATGGCGGGAGGCACCCTAAAATTAAGAACTATCCCGGGAATTTCCAGACCAGCCCTGGGGATCATCATCCCCAATCAAACCAAACACTGGGTATTGGTAGATGTTGGAGCCAATCCCAATCCATCTCCTGAAAATATGGTCGGTAACGCCATTCTGGGAAAGAATTACTGCAAGGTTGCCTTGGGAATCGAAAATCCACGCGTCGGACTTGTCTCAATCGGCACCGAAGAAGGCAAAGGAAACGAAATTATCAACGAATCTCACCTGCTCATGAAGAAAGTGGGAGATCTTATCAACTACCAGGGGCCGATCGAGGGATTCCAGCTATTTGATGACACGGTGGATGTGGCAGTATGTGACGGGTTCGTGGGAAATGTGCTTCTCAAATGCTGTGAAGGCTTGTTTGAGACACTTACTAATTTTCTTAAACAAGAACTCACCGCGAATCCCGTCCGCAAAATGGGGGCCTTACTAAGTCAAGGTGCTTTCAAAGCCATGAAAACCCAATTCAACCCAGAACGATATAGCGGCGCTCCTCTCCTTGGCCTAAATGGCGATGTTCTGAAAGCCCATGGATCGAGTAACCGGTATGCTATCGAGGGGGCATTGGGGATCGCCTCCAAATTTATTCAACAGGACATTGACCATCTAATTCGTGAGGATGTCTCGAAAAGCATCACACTCCTGAACGAGCCTACTGAGGTTTAAAATAGACCTAGACAGTGGGAGACTCAATCTATCTAGTTTGCAGCTTATGACGCGCTTAGCCCCGGGGGTTATTATATCAGGAACGGGTTCTTACGCACCATCCAGGATCGTTACTAACGATGAAATTTCCGCACAATTGGACACCACGGATGAGTGGATACGTTCGCGTACTGGTATCAAGGAAAGACGGATAGCAGGTGACGATGAATCCACTTCATTCATGGGCGCCGAGGCCGCAAAATCCGCCATGGATTCCGCTGGAGTGTCTGCATCGGACATTGATCTGATAATTGTGGCTACCCTGAGCCCCGACATGCTGTTTCCGTCCACCGCCTCTCTTATTCAAACTCAGCTCGGTTTGAGGAAGATAACCAGTTTTGATCTTTCAGCTGCTTGTTCAGGTTTTATATACGCTTTGGAAGTCGTATCCAACATGATGCGTAGCGATGCCTACCAGCATGCCCTGATCATCGGATCTGAAAAAATATCTTCTATACTCGATTGGGAAGACCGCAGCACCTGTGTTTTGTTTGGCGACGGAGCAGGAGCGGTGGTTTTGAGTAAAACAGATGACACGAGTGCCGGTATCATTGACTCTTACACGGGCAATGACGGTGCTAAACCTGAGCTACTCTGTTTACCCGGAGGCGGAAGCGCCTGCCCTCCCACCATCGATTCCCTGGCTCAACGAAAGCACTTTCTAAAAATGAATGGCCGGGAAATCTTTAGGATTGCGGTTAGATGGATGGAACAATCTGCCGTCATCATGCTCGAAAGACATGGACTGAAACCTGAAGATATCAGTCTCATTATTCCGCACCAGGCCAACTTGCGCATCATTCATGCACTTGCCCGCTCCATTAAAATCCCAAAAGAAAAGTTATTTGTGAACGTGGAACGTTATGGAAATACCTCCGCAGCCTCCATCCCAATCGCCTTGCATGAAGCCAGGCAAAAAGGTTGCATTCAATCCGGTGACTATGTGCTATT
Source organism: Verrucomicrobiota bacterium (assembly GCA_027297085.1). GTDB lineage: Bacteria > Verrucomicrobiota > Verrucomicrobiia > Opitutales > UBA2995 > UBA2995. The sequence continues at coordinate 7,695 of JAPUIL010000670.1, forward strand.
AGTTGCTTTTGGAGCTGGATTAACCTGGGGCTCAACGCTTATTAAATGGCATTAATCATGCGAAAACTAAGTTGGATTCTTTTGATTGGATTTCTGGCCTTAATCCAAGGCCCATTGCGAGCAAAACTGGAATGGTATCCGGTCGGCGGTTGGCAATTTATAGGCGACCGTTCTAAAGCCTTTATTGGTGATCCGGAGGAGTTTGAAGAAATCCGCGATCTCATGAACGTCGCGCGCGATGCTCATGAAAGAGGCAAACACAAAAAATCCATCAAAATGTACCGCCGAGTATGGGACCGTTATCCCGGCTCCATCTTTGCCCCAGAAGCTCTCTACCAAACTGCACGGGTGGAATATGACCGGAATTCATTCCGACGTGGATTTAACGCTCTGACCACTATCATTCTAGGTTATCCTGACTATGATAAATACAACACGGTTGTAAGACTTCAGTTCAGTATAGCCACTGATCTTTATGATGGAAAACGCGCCCGGTATTTCTGGGGTCTGCTTCCAGGATTTAAAGGCTATGATCGAGCCGTGATCATGTATGAGACCATGGTCTCGAATGCCCCTTACAGTGATTATGCTCCCATGGCGCTCATGAAAGCCGCGGAGCTTCACATAAATCTAAACAATGATATTTATGCGCTCGATACTCTGGACCGGCTCATAAATAACTACCCGGATAGCATGTTGGCTGGGGACGCCTACATTTTGCTGGCCCAGACTTTTTCAAAACTGGTCGACGGCCCTGAGTATGATCAAGGAGCAACCCGCGAGGCGATAAGCTACTTTGAGGACTTTCTTATTCTGTTTCCTGAACATCCGAATGTGAAGATGGGGGAAGATGGATTGGCCAAAATGAAAAGTGTGGAAGCACAAAGCCAAATGGTGAAAGGCGATTTCTATTATTACAAATGGAAAGATTTACGTGCTGCTAGGGTGTTCTACAATGAAGCCATAACTACGGCTCCCAAATCACCAGAAGCTGAAAAGGCCAAAGAGATGCTGGCCCGTATCGATGAAAGGTTGAAAGTATTTGCCGAGAAGGCTGGGGTCGACCCTGACACACTCATTCCGAAGTCAGATGACGAAGGGGTCGTTGACCCAACCAAATTCTAAACCTTTGTTCATGTCCCCGGTTCAACGCTTCCTGGCTCTGCTAACCGTCGCATCTAGTTTGATGCTGTACGGGTGTGCACACTACCAGGCAGGCGATGGATCATCGGCTCCATTCTCTTCTATTCAAATCAGTCCGATAAAAAACCTGAGCCTGGCGCCCCAGATCAATCAGGTGCTAAATCACGATTTGCGGGAGGTATTCATTCAACGGGGAAAAGTTGCGGTTGAGAATACAGGAGAAGCTTCGCTGAAGGTTACTTTGACCGGATACAATCGCGAGACAGTGGCCACTAACTCCCAGGATACTGGGCTCGCACGCAAATATGCTTTAACTCTTTCAGCTAGCTGCGACCTGATAAACCGGGGCGGCAATTCGAACTACTTCACTGAACGGCCGGTAGAAGTGAGTGTTGAAGTATTCCTGGATTCGGGACAGACGCGAACTGAGACGAACGCCATCCCCTTACTGAGCAAAAAACTCGCCGAAGCGATTGCCAACGAAGTCCTGCAAGTCTGGTAAT